>NZ_CM002692.1:3337552-3479500 GCF_000632515.1 Parageobacillus genomosp. 1 | reverse complement strand
TATTATAATATTAATAATATTTTTAAAATTTCAATATCATAATTTGTCTTGTTATGTTTTAGTATACTTTACAACAAGGGAATTTATTTTGGCAATTTGTAGGAACGATTTGCCCGCTTACTTAAAATTTTGTACAATGAAATTCGTTCTAATTATTTATGCGGAATGAAGGTGATGGCAATGAACGAACAAGAAGCAAAAACGTTCATTGAACAGCTGCAAGAAGAAGGGTTGCTGACGGAAGAAAATCGCCTTATCTGGGAAATGATTTTACCAGAACGGTTAAAACGAATGTATGACGTACTTCATCAGCGGACGCGATATATAACGGTGTTGACCGAAGCGGTCGATGATCCGCACAACCAAGCGGCGGTGTTGCGGACAGCGGAAGCGTTTGGCGTGCAGGATGTGTATGTCGTCACCGGAAAAGCGCCGTTTCGACCGAACCCGCTCGTGACGCGACATGCCGACAAATGGCTGACGCTTTATCGAAAGCCGGATATTGTCACGGCGATTAAAGAGTTGCAAGCAAAAGGATATCAAGTGTATGCCAGCTATCTCGGTGAAGGAACGGTCCATCTTTGCGATATCGATGTGTCGCGGCCGACAGCTCTTTTATTTGGCAACGAACATAGCGGCGTGTCGCAGGAGGCGCTTCGTATCGCCGATGCGACGTTTATGATTCCGATGTACGGGTTTGTCCAAAGTTTTAATATATCGGTGGCGGCGGCACTTTCACTGTACGATGTCACCAAAAGAGCGCGTCAGCAGGCAGGTGAGCGCTATTATTTATCATTTGCCGAGAAAAAAGAACTATACGAAACATGGATGTGGCAAACGTTAAATCCGCGTCTGCGCAAACAATTGGCAAAGCGGCTGGGTTGTTCTGTTTAGCCTTCCCTCAATGCGAGGGAAGGCTGCTTTTTTCTTGAAAGAGCTATTATGGGGGGAACAATATGACCACATTAGCAACGGTCGCTTTATGCTGAATGTCGCATCGGCATGGTGGGGGAAGAAGAAGCGCGTCAATATGGCTTACCGAACAGGATGAGCGCTATGACCGCACGGAAGAATTCGTCCAAGTGTTAAAAGGAATGTGGACGAACGATGTGTTTCATTTCCGGGGAAAATTTTATGAAGTAAAAGGAGCCCATTTAGCGCCGAAACCGGTGCAAAAGTCGTATTCGATTTTATACGCCGGCGGCGAGAGCGAACGGGGAAAACAAGCGATTGTCGAGCATTGCGATGCGTTTTTACGTACGATGTCAACACCAATACAAACTACAACTCGGAGGCGGAGGCGCGCGCCGGCAAGTTTGGCATGTTAGAAGTGGCCAAGTTTTTAGGCGAGGAATTAAAGCGGCTTCAAGCCGCTTCGGTATAAAGAAAATATAGCCCTGGTTTTCAGCCCTTTGTAAGCGCGAAAACCAGGGCTATGTATTTGCTTATGGAAGTAGCGTACCAGCGCCTTTTGCTGTTGTGGTCCATAAAAAACACCTTGTTGCTTCGCTTTGTTGCGGCAACAAGGCAAATACAAGGTTACAGCACCTTTGACAAAAACGATTTTGTCCGTTCATGTTTTGGATTGTCAAAAATTTCGCTCGGTGTGCCTTCTTCAACGATGTAGCCGCCGTCCATAAACAGGACGCGATCGCCGACTTCGCGGGCAAAGCCCATTTCGTGCGTGACAACGACCATTGTCATTCCTTCGTTTGCGAGCTGTTTCATGACGGCCAGCACTTCCCCGACCATTTCCGGGTCTAAGGCGGACGTCGGCTCGTCAAACAGCATCACTTTCGGTTCCATCGCCAGCGCCCGGGCGATCGCAACGCGCTGCGCCTGTCCGCCCGATAAAGAGTCTGGGTAAGCGTTTGCCTTTTCTTGCAGCCCGACTTTTTTAAGCAGCTCCATTGCTTTTGCTTCTGCTTTTTCGCGCGGCCATTTCCGCACTTTTATCGGGGCGAGCGTGATGTTATTAAGCACGGTCATATGCGGGAATAAGTTAAAACGCTGAAACACCATCCCGACTTCTTCGCGCACTTTGTTAATGTTTGTCTGCTTTTCTTTTATGTTGATTCCGTCAATGATAATTTCTCCTTCATCGAAGTCTTCTAAAAGGTTTAAACAGCGCAAAAAGGTCGATTTCCCGGAGCCGGACGGGCCGATGACAACGACGACTTCCCGTTCGCGGATATGGGCATTAATTCCTTTCAGCACTTCTAGGTTGCCAAATGATTTTTTTAAATTGCTGACTTTAATCATTGGTTTGAATACTTCCTTTCCAAATAATGTAGTAGTTTACTGAGGGAAAGGGTTAGAAGCAAATAGATAAATGCCACGGTTAAATATGGCTCCCAAACGCGATAGTACTGTCCTTGCGCTGCTCTTCCCCAATACATAAGTTCTGGGGCGGCAATGACAAGGCCGAGGGACGAGTCTTTAATTAAAACGATAAACTCATTTCCAAATGGCGGAATCATCCGTTTTAACGCTTGTGGCAAAATAATGTAGCGCATCGCCTGTGCGTGCGTCATACCGAGCGAGCGGGCCGCTTCCATTTGCCCTTTGTCAATCGATTGAATGCCGGCGCGGAAAATTTCTGCGACATACGCTGCCGAGTTTAAGGACAGCGATACAACCAGCGAGACGGTCGCACTTGGCTGGGCAAAAAACAGCGGCATAACTCCAAAGTGTACAAGCAGTATTTGTACGACAAGCGGTGTGCCGCGGAAAAAGTTAATGTACCATTCAAACGGAAGGCGGATGAACCGCTTCGCGGACATTTTGCCAAGGCCGATTATAAGACCGAGAATCAAGCCGGCAATGATGGCGGCGATCGAAACCCCAATAGTTAATAACACCCCTTTTAGGAAAAACGGGGCGTATTCCTGAATAATATCAAAACGAAAATCCATTAGCCCTCACCTTTCTTATAAAAAATGCGTAACTAAAATAAAGTAGTTACGCATTTTCCGATGTTCGCGCGTTTATTGTTGTTTTACTAGATTATCGAGATTTGGCTCTGTTCCAAACCATTTTTTATAAATTTCTGCGTATTTGCCGCTTTCTATCACTTTGTTCAACGCTTCGTCTACTTTCGCTTTCAAGTCGCTTCCTTTCGGGAACATCAGCCCGTAAAACTCAGACTCGAAATGTTCTGGATCGGCGATGGTTTTGATTTTTTTATCCGGATTGTTTTTCACATACTCGTTTGCCACCGCGTTGTCCGTAACGACCGCCTCGACGCCGCCGTTTAATAAGTCCATAATCGCCACAACCGTGTTTTCAAATTTTTTGATGTTTTTATTTTCTTTTCCAAGCAATTTTTCTACTGCTGCTTGCCCCGTGGTGCCGTTTTGGACGCCGACCGTTTTTCCTTTTAAGTCAAGCGCGTTTTTGATTGGGCTATTTTCTTTCACCATAATCATATGGGTGGATTCAAAGTAAGGAATGGAGAAATCATATGTTTGTTTCCGCTCATCATTGATCGTGATGCCGGAAATCGCCATATCTATTTCTTTGTTTTGTAAAGCTGCAAATAATGGATCCCAGCCGATATTTTTTAATTCATAGTCCATGCCTGCTTCTTTCATAATCGCATCTAACAGGTCAACGTCAAAACCGACGATTTTCCCTTTATCCATATACTCAAACGGTGCAAACGCAGCGTCTGTTCCGACGATAATTTTTTTCTTTGTTTCTTCTTTTCCCGAAGAGGAAGAAGAACTCGGTTCCGTTGATTTTCCGCATGCAGCCAACGCTGTAAGCAATGCAAGCACTACAGCGAGAATTGCTCCTTTTTTTATCATGATAACCATCCCCCTTGTGCAATTGTTTAATAGACGATTTCATACTATCAGTATTTTTACATTTATGCAATACTATTTATAAAAATAATTATTTGAATATTTTGGAGTATATATATTTTACAAAAAAACTCTTTACTATTATATTCTATTAGTTAAATTACAATTTATAATATTCTTGAAATAAATGAATATTCATTTTTGCAAAATAATGTAGAAGAAGTGGGTTGGTTTATTTTTATATTATAAATTAATTGAATATTCGTTCTGTTTTTTGAAAAGTCTATAGTTATATCTATGTTTTAAACAATTGGAAAATTATAATTATTATTGTAAAGATAATATTCTTCCGTTATGATGATAGGGAAGGACAACAAAGGAAGGGGAGATTACTTTGGCCATCATTTCTGTTGCAGTTTATATGATTGGAATGTTGCTGATTGGGTATTGGGCGTATAAACGGACATCTAACCTTTCCGATTATATGCTGGGGGGAAGGACGTTAGGCCCTGCGGTCACGGCGCTGAGTGCAGGAGCTTCCGATATGAGCGGCTGGCTGTTGATGGGGCTGCCGGGAGCGATGTATGCGCAAGGATTAAGTGCATCATGGATTGTTATTGGGCTTACGCTCGGGGCATATGCGAACTGGTTATATGTTGCGCCTCGTTTGCGTGTATATACGGAAGTGGCAAACGATTCGATTACAATTCCAGAATTTTTGGAAAATAGATTTGGTGATACATCGAAGCTGCTTCGTTTAATTTCCGGCCTTGTTATTATGATTTTCTTTACCTTTTATGTATCTTCCGGCCTTGTATCTGGAGCCGTTTTATTTCAAAACTCGTTTGGCACGACGTATCACGCGGGGTTGTGGATCGTTGCCGGCGTTGTTGTGGCATACACGCTGTTCGGCGGATTCTTAGCGGTCAGCTGGACGGACTTTGTGCAAGGAACGATTATGTTTATTGCTCTTATTCTTGTCCCTGTCGTAACGCTTTTCCATACGGGCGGTGTCGGCGATACGGTTGTTACGATTAAAAATATTGACCCTAATTTGCTCGATTTATGGAAAGGGACCAGCTTCCTCGGGATTGTTTCGCTGTTTGCCTGGGGTCTCGGCTATTTCGGACAGCCGCACATTATCGTCCGCTTTATGGCGATTTCGTCGGTCAAGGAAATGAAGAGCGCCCGCCGCATCGGAATGGGGTGGATGATTTTCTCGGTTGTTGGCGCGATGTTAACAGGGTTATTTGGAATCGCTTACTTTTCCGAACACGGTCCGAAGCTTAGCGATCCGGAAACCGTTTTTATCAAGCTCGGGGAAATTTTATTCCATCCGCTGATCACGGGGTTCTTGCTGGCGGCGATTTTAGCGGCCATTATGAGCACGATTTCTTCGCAGCTGCTTGTGACATCCAGCTCACTGACGGAAGATTTATATAAAGTATTATTCCGCCGTTCTGCTTCCGATAAGGAGCTAGTATTGGTCGGCCGCCTGTCCGTATTGCTTGTCGCGCTGGTAGCTTCTGCGCTGGCGTACACGAAAAACGACACAATTTTAAACTTGGTCGGCTATGCGTGGGCAGGCTTCGGCGCTTCGTTCGGTCCAGTCATTTTATTAAGTCTGTTCTGGCGGCGCATGACGAAATGGGGGGCGCTGGCCGGCATGGTCGCAGGCGCTATGACCGTTATTCTCTGGACGCAATCAGCGTATTTGAAAAGCTTGCTTTATGAAATGATTCCAGGCTTCGCGGCGAGCTTGGCGGCGATTGTTATCGTCAGCTTGTTAACGAAGGAGCCGGAAGAAAAAATTGTTGAACAGTTTGACCATTTCAAAGCATCGTTATAAGAAAAAACCCGGACGCGTTGTCGTGTCCGGGTTTTTTTGTTAAATCGGCAGCAATTCCACTTCCGTTTTTGTTTTTAAATTTTCTATCATGTCATGCCAGGTGTCTGATTTGTTTGGCAAAATCGCATAGTACGTCTGCAGAAAGCGGACGATGAGGTCGGCTGGCAGCGAGTCTCCCTTATGATTATAGGACAGGAAGCAAAAATCAAGGGCGGATACTGCTTCCCCATCGTTTTTCCATGAAGGGTGGACGTACGGAAAGTTAAGCTTGCGGTAGCCGATATGGGACAGCACTTCGCGGCGGACGTAAGGGTCCATCGGCTTAATGCCGCCGAACGAATGGCCTTGCACGCGATAAGGATCGTAAATTTCCGCAAACATGCCCAATAGCTCGTTGCCGTGCTTAGCGGCCATGTCTAACAAATCTTTTTCGCGGTGTTCCATTAAAAAGCGGCCGATGCCAAGTCCTTCTTTGCCGATGATCGTAAAGTCCGTCATCGCGACGTTCATGTCCGGGTAGTAGCGGTATTCGGTCGCGCCGACGACATTGTCGTCCAGTACGGCGACACAGACGCGCAAATTCGGGTCTTGGAGTGGTTCTTTCCACAGCCCAAACTCGAGCACTTCTTCTTCTGGAAATACTGTTTTTAGCAACTCATACATTTTGACAAAAAGCGGGTCGTCAATGCTTGTAATTCGTACGTATTTCATCGATTCGCCCTCTCCCTTATTTCCAGTCTGGATACAAGTCGGTGCGGCGGTCGCGCCATGTCGTCACAGACCCTTTTTCCCGCACTTTATATAACAGCGACAAGTCAAGGTCGGCGGTGACAATCATGTCGTCGTTGATTTCCCCTTCGACTAAAATACCGCGCGGCGGAAACGGAATGTCGTTTGGCGTAATGACTGCGGCTTGGCCGAAGTTGGCGCGCATAAAGTCAACGGTTGGCAGCGAGCCGACCGTGCCTGTCGTGACGACATACACTTGGTTTTCCACGGCGCGCGCGTGGCAGCAATACCGGACGCGATGGAACCCATGGCGGTCGTCCGTGCACGACGGGCAAAAGATGACGTCCGCCCCTTTGGCGCGCACGATGCGCACGATTTCCGGAAATTCAATGTCATAGCACGTCAACAGCGCGACTGTTCCTTTTTCCGTTTCGAACACATTGACGCTTTCTCCCGGAGCAATGCCCCACTCTTTTACTTCTGTCGGGGTAATGTGCAGTTTTGCTTGCTGATGGATTTGTCCGTCCGGGGTGAATAAATGGGCGACATTGTACAATTTTCCGTCTTTGCGAATGACATGCGTGCCTCCGATAAGGTACATGCCGGTTTCTTTCGCCAGTGAAGTAAATAGTTCATAATACGGTTCTGTATAATTTGGCAAGTCATCGATCGTTGGCGTTTTGCCTGTATTAGATGGAATGGACAAAAGTTGTGTTGTCATAAATTCGGGGAATAAAACAAACTCGGCTTCAAACTCTTGCGCCGTTTTCACGTAATGGGTCACTTGATCGGCAAATTGCTGGAATGAATCAATGGTATGGAGATGGTATTGAACGGCAGATACTCTCAATCGATTCACACATCCTTCTTTTGTAATTATTTATCTTTTATCTTATCACGTTTATTTTCTTATATAAAGAAAAAAGCAGGAGATGTTTTCCTCCTGCCTTATTGTTGCTGATAGCGGCGGTACGCGGCATGATTCGTTGGACCGACGTATTGGTTGAGCGGGAACGAATGGCGGATGGCTGCGGTAATGAACGCTTTTGCCGTAGCAATTGCTTCCCTTACCGGTTTGCCTTTTGCCAGCTCAGCCGTGATGGCCGCCGAGAACGTGCAGCCGGCGCCGTGTGTATACGTTGTTTCGATGCGGTCGGACTCTAACAATTCAAACGTTTGGCCATCATATAGCACATCGACCGCTTTTTCATGCGGAATTTTGCGTCCGCCTTTGACGATGACGTATTTGGCGCCAAGTTCATAAATTCGGCCTGCCGCTTCTTTCATATCTTCCACCGTTTCGATGCGGTGAAGACCGCTTAACTGCGCTGCTTCAAACAAGTTTGGCGTGACCACCGTCGCTTTTGGCACGAGCACTTCGCGGTAGCAAACCGTGTTTTCCGGATGAAGCGGCTCGTCTGCTCCTTTGCACACCATCACGGGGTCAATGACGACGTTCGTTAATTGATGTTTTTCAATCGTTTTTGCGGCAAGTTCAATAATATCTGTCGTCGGCAGCATCCCCGTTTTCATCGCGTCGACTCCAACACCGACGATGATCGTTTCAAGCTGTGCTTCAATGGTTGCAAGATCGACCGGAAACACTTGATGAAACCAGTGGTTATGCGGATCCATCGCGACGATCGTCGTAATCGCGGTCATTCCGTATACGCCAAGCTCTTGAAACGTTTTTAAATCCGCCTGCAAACCAGCGCCGCCGCTGCTGTCGGAACCGGCGATCGTCAGTGCTTTCGGCATTGCCATGACGCATTCCTCCTTTGTATGATCAATGTTTATGTATTACTTAATCATAGCACAAATCACTTCAATAAGATAGAAAAGTGATTAGGGCAAAGCAAACGAAATATATAAAGAAACCGGCGCTGCGGCAAGCAGCACCGGTATGATCGATTAGTTTGCAGCTAGTTGTTTTCCTAACGCTTCTTCCACTGGGACATAGTTGTAGCCAAGGTCGCGGGCGACCGCTTCATACGTAATTTCACCATTGGCGACGTTGACGCCAAGTTTCAGTGCGTGGTTGTCGGCGATCGCTTGGTGAACGCCTTTATTGGCGATTTGCAGCGCGTACGGAAGCGTCACGTTCGTTAAGGCAAGCGTCGATGTTCTTGGCACTGCTCCCGGCATGTTGGCGACAGCGTAGTGGACGACGCCATGTTTGACGTATGTTGGGTTGTCGTGCGTCGTGACGTGGTCGCTCGTTTCCACGATTCCGCCTTGGTCAATCGCGACATCGACGATGACAGAGCCAGGCTTCATCGCTTTGACCATGTCTTCCGTGACGAGTTTTGGTGCTTTCGCGCCAGGGATTAAGACAGCGCCGATGACGAGGTCCGCCTCTGCGACTGCTTGGGCGATGTTCATTGGGTTAGACATTAACGTCGTAATTTGGTGGCCGAAAATGTCGTCTAATTCGCGGAGACGATCGGCGCTTAAATCAATGATCGTGACATCTGCGCCAAGTCCGACAGCGACTTTTGCTGCATTCGTTCCGACGACACCGCCGCCGATGATCGTCACTTTGCCGCGGCTTACTCCTGGGACACCACCGAGAAGAATGCCTTTTCCGCCATATGGTTTTTCTAAAAATTGTGCGCCGATTTGCGCTGCCATCCGCCCTGCGACTTCGCTCATCGGTGTAAGCAATGGAAGCGTGCGGCCGATTTGCACGGTTTCATAGGCGATGGCAATAACGCCTTTTTCTTTAAGGGCACGCGTC
The DNA here is from genome assembly GCF_000632515.1 of Parageobacillus genomosp. 1. Taxonomy (GTDB): domain Bacteria; phylum Bacillota; class Bacilli; order Bacillales; family Anoxybacillaceae; genus Saccharococcus. Next base: position 3,470,379 of record NZ_CM002692.1, on the reverse strand, counting down.
AATTCCGGTTCAGCGGCAAGGTGCAAGTAAGTGAATAAGATTAATCCCGGACGGAAGTAGCCGTATTCGCTTGGCAGCGGCTCTTTTACTTTCATCACCATATCCGCTTTCGCCCATACGTCTTGCGCTTGTTCAATAATTTGCGCTCCGGCGCTTGCGTAATCCTCATTAGTGAAACCGCTTCCAATTCCTGCATCTTTTTCAACCAGTACTGTATGTCCTGCTTGAACGAATGACATAACGCCTGCTGGTGTAATGGCGACACGGTTTTCGTTATTTTTTATTTCCTTTGGTACCCCGATAATCATCAGAAAAATTCCTCCTCTATAAATGACCTTAATTACAGTATAAATGGTTGTTTCCATTTTGGCTTTGTTAGGAAAAAAGAAAGAAGCGCCGTCCTTTTGTGGATTTCCACAAAGTTAATGGAGTGCTTCATATTTGGCTAATTTAATATCGATATATAATTTCACTTTTTGATTCATATCATGCAAGTCGATTTCAGCGATCTCGGCGATGCGTTTCAGCCGGTAGGAGAGGGTATTCGGATGAATGTTCAGCGCTTTTGCCGTTTCATTGACATTGCTGTCGTGGTCAAAAAAGACTTCAAACGTTTTCACTAAATCGCTATGATGTTTTTGATCATAAGCCTGCAATTTTGTTAAAGCCGGGTTTATTAGCTCTCCGTGCCGCTTTTTTTCCAACAATAAATCAAAAAATTGATAAATGCCAAGTTGTTGATATCCATAAATAGAGCGAATTTGTTCCGGAAACTTTTCTTTCATTTTCAGCACGGTCAACGCTTCTCTATAGCTTTTTTCAATCAATGTGTATGTTTCGTAAATGCCGCCGAAGCCGCTTTGGACGCTGTTGATATGAAAGCGCTCTTTCATTTTGAGCGCGAACGATTCGATAAACGTGTGCAATTCTTTTAACGGCTGATTCATTGATTTTGGGGCGGCTAGCAAGATGACATCATTGCGGTCGGTTGTATAGAGAAGAAGCTGAATTTGCTGGGTCGTTTGCAGCAAGTAAGAAATTTGCTTTTCAATCTCCCGTGTCATTTCGGTGGCAAAGCGGAAAACGATCACGGAAAATAACGGAGCGGCCGGAATTTGCATTGTCGCAAAGCTTTCTTTAATTTCTTCCTCTGTCGCCATATGTCCGGTTAACAGCTTCCAGAACAATTCTTGTACCCGCTCTTCTTTTTTATTTTTGCGCATATACAGCTGCAACACTTTATTTTTCGCTGCCTTGGCCGCTTTTTTTAACAACTCCATATCTTCTTGCGATAACGTGCGGTCGGTTTCGAGCGCCCAAATAAAGCCGATCACTTCATCGTTTTTCCAAATCGAGACGGCGACACGGCTGCCAAGGCCGACTTCGGAAATGGCAGAGACGCGGACAGGCTCGCGGCTGCTTAGCAGCGCTGGAATCGCTCCTTGTTTCCATAAACTATTAATCACCTTTTCCGGCACGCGCCGGCTGATAATCGTCGCCGTCCGCGCCGGGTCGGTATAGTCGTCATGGGCGCTGTAGGCGATGAGCCGATGGTTCGCGTCTTCAATCGTAATCGGGCATTGCAAAAGGTCGCTAATATGGTCGGCAAACTCTTCAAGGCTGTCAAAGTTGCCGCGAAAAGGGTCATCGTAATGAGACATATCGTTTCCCTCGTTTCCTCCATACGAAATAGTGTATTTCTATTCTATCACGAAACGGTTTTTTCGATGATAAATATTGCGTTATATAGAAATTGACGCACCATATATCGAATAACAAAATAGGAGGAAAAATGTTTTCAATACATGAAGTAACGGAGGAGATTTGCCGTCGCTTAAAGTGACTAGCATAGCGTATGGCCATGAAAGAGTAGCGTTATTCTTTGACAAGCGCGCCGCTTCTAGCTACTCTGAATATGAAAAAGCCAGTACGCGGTGATGGTAACTGTGCATGCAAAAACTCAGACGAGCACTGCCGTGGCGCTCCCCATCTTTTATAAAGAGTGGAAGAGCAAGAATAAGAAAGGGATGAACACGATGTTTAAAAAATGGTTTGGCAAAAAAGAAAAACCGACACATGAAGACGTTGTTGCTCCATTGACAGGAACAATAAAACCGCTGGAAGAAGTTCCCGATCCTGTTTTTGCGCAAAAAATGATGGGCGATGGTATCGCGATTGAGCCGAGAGACGGGGAAGTTGTGGCTCCGGTGGACGGCGAAGTCGTGCAAGTATTCCCGACAAAGCACGCCGTCGGATTGCGTTCCGAAGCGGGCGTCGAGCTGTTGATTCATGTCGGGTTAGAAACGGTTTCCATGAACGGCGAAGGCTTTACGGCGCATGTCAAGGCGGGGGACCGTGTGAAAAAAGGCCAGCGCTTATTAACGGTCGATTTCGGGCTTGTCCAACAAAAAGCGAAAAGCACGATCACCCCGATCATTGTGACGAACGGCGATGCAGTGGCAAGTTTAGAAAAATCATCGGAAACAACGGCGGTAAAAGGGGAAACGGTTCTTTTCCGTATAGAGACGAAAGCATAATACCATGCTGATCGGGGGATGGCATGATGGCATTAAGAATCCACAAAATTTTAAATAACAATGCGGTCGTCGTGTTGGATGACGGAAAAGAAAAAATTGTTATGGGTGCGGGCATCGCGTTTCAAAAGCGAAAAAATGACATTATCCCCCCGGCAAAAATTGAGAAAATTTTTGTTATGGAAGAGGAGAACGAAAAGTTTCAACAATTATTGCGGACATTGCCGGAAGAGTATATCGAGATTGCGGAAGAGATCATCAGTTATGCAGAAGGAAAGCTGCAAGCGCCATTAAACAATCATATTCATATCGCGTTAACCGATCACTTGTCATTTGCTATTGAACGGCTCAAGCAGGGGTATCGCATCCAAAATAAATTGCTTAATGAAATTAAAGTGCTATACAAAACGGAGTATGAAATTGGGTTATGGGCCAAACAATTGATTCAAGAACGGCTCGGCATTGAAATTCCAGACGATGAAGCGGCGCATATCGCCCTTCATATCCATACGGCGAAAATGGATGCCGCCAGCATGAACAAAACGCTGCGGCAAACGACGCTCATTCGTGAAATGATTGACATTATACAGGCAGAGTTAGACATTCCCATTGACGAAGATAGTATTTCCTACCAGCGGCTGCTTACGCATTTGCGGTTTGCGATCAATCGTATAGAAAACGGAGAGCTTCTGCACTCGATGGATGAAGAGATGCTGGCGCTCATTCAAACAAAGTATGGGAAAGAATTCGCCTGCGCGCAGAAGATGGCGGAGCACGCAAAAGGCGAATATGGCCTAGAGTTTCCAGACGCGGAGCTGGCTTATATTGCCCTTCACATTCAACGTTTACGAAAGCGTTGACAAACTGGGAGAAACGAATTACAATGCAGATAAGAAAACAATATTGCGGGATTGTTACTGCACAGGCAGGCAAGACCTAAAACGTATGAAGGGAATGGCAGATTGTTTCTGTCATATGCTGCCCTTTGTATGTTTTAGGTCTTTTTGTTTTTCTTCAAAAATAAAAAAGAGAGGGGTTCGCAAATGAATTACGAACGCGTCGCAAAACAACTCATTCCGTTATTAGGCGGGAAGGAGAACATCATCAGCGCCGTCCATTGTGCAACAAGGCTTCGCTTAGTGTTAAAAGATGACACGAAAGCGGATACAAAAGCGATTGAGAACATCGAGGGAGTGAAAGGAGCGTTTTCTAGTTCCGGGCAATATCAAATTATTTTTGGTACCGGCGTTGTCAATAAAGTATACGACTCGTTTGTACAAGAAGCAGGATTGCAACATGTAAGCGCGGATGTTCATCAAGAAGCGGTCAAGCAAAAAATGAATCCATTAGCCCGTTTGGCGAAAACGTTATCAAACATTTTCGTTCCGATTATTCCGGCGATTGTCGCCAGCGGTTTACTCATGGGGCTTTTAGGAATGATGAAAGCGTTCAAATGGGTTGCGCCTGACAGCCCATTGTATGTGTTGCTTGATATGTTTTCCAGTGCAGCTTTTATCATTTTGCCGATTTTAATTGGCTTTAGTGCCGCAAAAGAGTTTGGCGGCACCCCGTTTTTAGGGGCGGTCATCGGTGGGATTATGACCCATCCGGCGCTGTTGAACCCATGGGGATTAGCGGAAGCAAAACCAAACTATATGCATTTTCTCGGTTTTGATATTGCCATGGTTGGCTATCAAGGGACAGTCGTTCCGATTTTGCTTGCTACTTATGTCATGTGTAAAATCGAGCGCGGGTTGAGGAATGTCGTACCTCACACGGTCAGCTTGCTTGTCGTTCCATTTGTGACGGTCATTTCCACCGGATTTATTACCATTTTAGCCATCGGTCCGTTAGGCAACTTGCTTGGTGATGGAATTACGACGGTGCTCAACTTTATTTACCATTACGGCGGGGCGCTGGCGGGGCTGATTTTTGGCGGCTTGTATTCGATGATTGTCATTACCGGCGTGCATCATAGCTTCCATGCGATCGAAGCTAATTTATTGGCGAAACTTGGCGTCAACTATTTATTGCCGATTTGGTCGATGGCCAACGTCGCACAGGGCGGGGCCGGACTGGCCGTATTTGTGAAAGCGAAGCTCGTAAAAACAAAAGAGGTGGCTCTTCCATCCGCATTGTCAGCCTTCCTCGGAATTACTGAGCCGGTGATTTTCGGGGTGAACTTAAAGTACCGCAAGCCGTTTATTGCTGCGGCCATTGGAGGCGCGCTCGGAGGGGCATATGTCGTATTCACAAACGTCGTTGCGAACGCCTACGGGTTAACGGGCATTCCGATGATTGCGATCGTGGCGCCAGAAGGAATGCAAAACCTCATCAACTATTTAATTGGATTTGCGATTGCGGTCGGATCGGCGTTTATTGCCACGTTATTGCTTGGATTTCGCGAGGAAGAATAAACAAGGCGCCGGATAATAGGTAGCGTCAAAAGTTCTATGAAAACTCCACATCCGCCGTCCCATTGAGCATCGTAAGGTATCCTTGGAGCCGAATTCGCCCTTGACCAACACCCGCCAAAGATGCGAAAGGGGCGTCAAGGGCGACGGGGACAAAAAAGACGAGGGGGGAGCGAATATGAAGTCAGAAACAGAACGGGAGAAGATCGAACAGGCGTATAGGGAAATCGAAAAATATCGCGATAAAGTAGAAAAAGATTACTATCGTCTTCAGTATCATTTAATGCCCCCGGTCGGGCTGATGAACGACCCGAACGGATTGATTCATTGGAATGGAGTATATCATGTGTTTTATCAATGGATGCCATTTCATACTGGGCATGGCGCAAAATTTTGGGGGCATTATACATCGTGTGACCTCATTCATTGGAAACAAGAGAAAATCGCACTGGCTCCAAGCGAATGGTATGACAAAGATGGGTGCTACTCCGGCAGCGCCATTGACCATGATGGTGTTTTAACGTTGTTTTACACGGGAAATGTGAAGGATGAACATGGCAACCGCCAGACGTACCAATGTATGGCTATGTCAAAAAACGGCATTGATTTTGAGAAAAAAGGGATTGTTGTGACGCTTCCGGACGGCTATACGGCGCATTTCCGCGACCCGAAAGTTTGGAAAAAAGGCGATAAGTGGTATATGATTGTCGGCGCGCAAAGCGAAAGCCTCGATGGCAAAGCGGTGTTATTCCGTTCGCAAAACCTCCGTGACTGGGAACATCTCGGGCCTATAACAGGCGGAAATTCGCGGCAGCTAGGGAAGTTCGGCTACATGTGGGAATGCCCAGACCTGTTTGAATTAGATGGGCAAGAAGTGCTGATTGTCTGCCCTCAAGGGCTGGAAGCGGAAGCCATGCGCTATCAAAACGTGCATCAGTCCGGTTATTTTGTCGGCCGTCTTGATTACGAAACGGCCCAATTTCTTCACGGGCCGTTTGCCGAATTAGACCGCGGCTTTGAATTTTACGCTCCACAGACGATGCTGGATGCAAAAGGACGGCGCATTTTAATCGCTTGGATGGGAGTTCCTGATCAGGATGAAGATAAGCATCCAACCATTACACATCGCTGGGTTCATGCGCTAACATTGCCGCGTGAGTTGAAACTGAAAGATGGCAAGTTATATCAAACACCGGTTGAAGAGCTGCAAATGTTGCGCAAGGATAAAATTGCATATTCGAATGTCACGATCGCGAACGAAGAAATGATATTAGAAGGAATCAGCGGGGATGTTATCGAGCTTAATCTAGAGAATATTCGTCTATCAGGGGGCATAATGGAAATTGCTATTCGCAATACGGCACGTATTATTTATCATAGCGATGAACGCGTGTTGACATTGGAGCGCAAAAGTTTCGCCAACGGGCTGACGGAAAAAAGACAATGCCGTTTGGAACGTTTGCACTCGCTGCATATGTTTTTAGACACGTCCTCGATGGAGGTATTTGTGAATAAAGGGGAAGAAGTATTTACCGCACGGTTTTTCCCGTATAAACATAATCAAACGATTTCATTTGCCGCAAATGGACACCTTGTTTTCGACATCCAAAAATGGAGTTTGTAGCGCCGCAATGACGATAGGTTGCGGCGTTATTTTTTTGCTAGAATAAAAGGGATGACGATAGCAAATGGGGGATCGGTATGAAATGGCAAACAACCGAGCAGTTGAAACAACTGCTTTGTCGCTTAGTCCAATATCCAAGCATCAGCGGGACAGAAGCGGAAGTGCGGCTGGCGCAATATATAGCGGACCAGCTGCTCACCCTTGATTATTTCCGGGGAAATAATGGGCTTGTCCAATTGCACCCGACCGGGGACGGACGCTATTTTGTGACAGCGCTTGTCAAAAAAGCGGAACAAGTGCGCGACACCATCATTCTTCTCAGTCATTTTGATGTCGTCGATGTGCAAGATTACGGGGCATGGAAGGATGCCGCCTTTTCGCCAGAGGAGCTGACGAAGCGGTTTTACGCTCAGCAGCCGCCGCTTCCTGCGGACGTGCAGGCGGACATCGCAGAAGGAGAATGGCTGTTTGGCCGCGGCGTGATGGATATGAAATGCGGGCTTGCTCTCCATATGTCGCTGATCGAGCAGGCTTGCCACGGAAAGTTTGAAGGAAATTTACTGCTACTTACGGTGCCGGATGAAGAGGTGAACTCGGCCGGAATGCGCGCGGCGGTGCCGGTGCTTATGGAGATGGCAGAAAAATATGGCCTGACGTATCGGCTTGTTCTGAATTCGGAGCCAATGTTTACGCGCTACCCAGGCGACAAAACGAATTACATTTATACGGGTTCGATCGGCAAAGTGCTTCCAGGTTTTTATTGTTACGGGAAGGAAACCCATGTCGGCGAGCCGCTTGCCGGGTTGAACGCGAATTTTATGGTGGCGCAAATCGCAGCGGAGCTGGAGTTAAACACCGATTTTTGTGAAGTGGTGGATAGAGAAGTAAGCCCGCCGCCGACGAATTTGTGGCAAACGGATTTAAAGGAGGATTATTCCGTACAAATACCGCATCGCGCCGTGACGTTATTTAATTTATTTTTGCAGCGAAAATCGCTTGATGACGTGACGAGATCGCTCGTGGAAGTGGCGAAACGCGCGGCGAAACGAATCGAAGAACAGTACCACGTTCAGGCATCCCGTTTTGCCAAGCTGGAACAATCGACGCCAAAATCGCTTTCTGTCCACGTATGGACGTTTGCCGAGCTAAGAAAAAAAGCAGCAGAGATGTTTGGAACGACAAAAGTCGAGGAACTGGAAGCCAACATTTTAGCGAAGAATACGAACAAAGACGAACGCGAGAAGACGATCGCGCTCGTCGATCAGCTGGCGATGCTTTGCAAAGATTTCGCGCCGATGATCGTCCTGTTTTACGCGCCGCCATATTATCCTGCCGTCAATTCCAGCGCCGATCCGCTCATTGGGCAGCTTGTTGCCAAGCTAAAAACGTATGCGCAAGAAACACATGGAGTTTCGCTCGTGCAGCAGCATTATTTCGGCGGTATTTCCGACTTAAGCTACGTCGGTTTGCAGCAGTCGCCCGCTTCTTTGCGAGCGCTTACCGACAATATGCCGCTTTGGAACCGCGGCTATGATTTGCCGCTTGACGCGTTGGCAAAATTCCAAGTTCCGGTGCTCAACGTCGGTCCGGTCGGACGCGACGCTCACCAATGGACAGAACGCCTCAATGTTCCGTTTGCGTTTACGACGGTGAAAGCGTGGTTGGAGTATACGATTAATGAAGTATTCGCAAGATAGAGCTGAGGGATAAGTCAATGGCTTATCCTCTTTTTATTATATCTTTACTTAAGATTATATCGTATATTAAGATATATTTAAGGGAGGAGGGATAGAGATGCAGATTGACGACATGATCGAAACGATTAACGAGCAATGGACCGATATTTATTACTTATTACACTATGTCCATGAAGATAATATTACACACCAAGCGATCCGTTTGTTGCAGTACATTGAAAAAAATGAAGAAGCAACGATTGGCGATTTAGCAAAGCATTTAGCGGTCTCTCATAATACGGCTTCGGAGCATATAAAAAGATTGATCAAAAAAGGATTGGTTGATAAAAAGAGAAGCCATTTGGATGAGAGAAGAGTGATTGTGGAGTTAACGGAAGAAGGAAAGCGTATATTATATCGTCATACCCGGTTGGATGCAGAAAAGTTAAGAAAAATTTTGATGCAAATGGATGAATCGGATGTACAAACGATACAAAAAGCATTTGCCATTCTTTGTGAGGGAGCAAAAAAATGTTTGCCTTAGTGAAGGTAATCGTTTCTGCCGTTTTGATCAGTGTGATCACAGAAGTAGCAAAAATATATCCGAAGTTTGGGGGAATAATCGCAGCATTACCACTAGTCAGTTTGTTAAGTTTATGTTGGTTGTATGTTCAAGGGGAGGAAACACAACATTTGAGTAAATTTGTATTTGGAGTATTATGGGGATTTCCGGCAACCGCTTTTTTACTGCTAGTCACAGCCTTATGTTTAAAAGCTTCTTTTTCCTTTATACTATCCATTGTGCTTGGAATAGGAGGATGGGGAATATTCCTGCTCATGCAGAACATCATATTAAAAAACGTATAACTTATGTACATATTTCTATCAGCAAACAAAAAGCCGATTATTGAATTAGCAGCCAAAACCCCCTATAATTAGGTAAGAAAGTGTCTTTACACTTGTAATAATAGGGGGATTGACATGAATCAAAAGGCAATTTCGCAGCGGAAGCTGTTAGGAGTAGCCGGGCTTGGCTGGCTGTTTGACGCCATGGATGTCGGCATGTTGTCGTTTATTATGGCGGCGTTGCAAAAAGATTGGGGTTTGACGGTGGAACAAATGGGCTGGATTGGCAGCGTCAACTCGATCGGCATGGCGGTCGGCGCGCTTTTATTTGGTTTGTTGGCGGATCGGATCGGCAGAAAAAATGTATTCATTTTGACGCTTTTATTGTTTTCTATCGGCAGCGGGCTATCTGCTTTGACAACGACATTGGCGGCATTTTTAGTGCTGCGCTTTCTCATCGGCATGGGCTTGGGTGGCGAATTGCCGGTCGCCTCGACTCTTGTCGCGGAAAGTGTCCCGGCGAAAGACAGGGGCCGGGTCGTTGTCCTGCTCGAAAGCTTTTGGGCGGGAGGCTGGCTCGTCTCGGCTTTAATTTCGTACTTTGTTATTCCGAAATACGGATGGCAAACGGCGCTGCTGATTGCGGCTGTCCCGGCGCTGTACGCTCTCTATTTGCGCTGGAGCTTGCCAGACTCGCCGCGGTTTGCGAGCGTGCGGAAAGAAGAAACGGTATGGAACAATATCGTGAAAGTTTGGTCGTCTCCTTATCGTAAAGAAACGATCATGCTGTGGGTGCTTTGGTTTTGCGTCGTCTTCTCGTATTACGGCATGTTTTTATGGTTGCCAAGTGTGATCGTGATGAAAGGGTTCAGTCTCATTAAAAGTTTCGAATATGTCTTGATTATGACGTTGGCGCAGTTGCCGGGCTACTTCAGCGCCGCATGGCTCATTGAACGAGCGGGGCGGAAATTTGTGCTCGTCACATACTTAATCGGTACCGCCGTCAGCGCGTACTTCTTTGGAAACGCCGATTCCCTTGTGCAGCTGATGACTTCGGGCATTTTGCTTTCCTTTTTTAACCTTGGCGCTTGGGGGGCGTTATACGCCTACACGCCGGAGCAGTATCCGACGTCGATTCGCGGCACAGGAGCGGGGATGGCCGCGTCATTTGGCCGTCTCGGCGGCATTTTAGGTCCGCTTTTTGTCGGCTATCTTGTCGCCCAGCATACCGCCATCACCACGATTTTCGCGGTGTTCTGCCTAGCAGTGTTTGTCGGCGTGATTGCTGTCTGGGTACTAGGCAAAGAAACGAAGCAGCAAGAGCTGGCATAACGGTTGACAAAAAAGGGAAGGGGCTATACCTTAAGGGTAATTGCTCCTTCTTTTTTGCGGGGAGAAAAAGAGAGGCGGTGAACGGGCGTTGCGTCCCCTTGTATCGGTTGTCGTTCCTACTTATAATCGTCCGCGCTCGCTCGCGGAACTATTAGAGTCATTAAGCAGGCAAACGTATCGGCATTTTGAAGTCGTCCTTGTCAATGACGGCGGCGAGCGCGTCGACGACATTGTCGCGCTATATCCGGAACTTGATGTCCACCTCATTCATTGTCGCGACAATATCGGACATGTCGAGGCGAGAAATATCGGCGTGAAAACGGCAAACGGGGAGTTTGTCATGCTTTGCGATGACGATGATTTACTGCTTCCATCTCATATGGAACGGATGGTCGCGGAAATCGCGGATGCCGATTTCGTCTATTCCGATGTGGAAATTTTTCATTACCGGATGGAAAACAATCAGCGCATCCCGACGGCCCGCTTTTTATTCGCCTATGAATATGACCGAGAAGCGATGCGGAAATTTTCGACCTATGTGCCGTCAGGGAGTTTGTACCGAAAAGCGATTCATGACCGTCTCGGTTACTTCGATGCGTATGTTCACCATTATTGGGACTGGGACTTTTTTTTACGCGTGTCCGCGACATGTCACGTCAAACGTGTCGCGGCGGCGAGCGTATTATACGCTTTTGCGGACAACGGCGACAACTTGTCGCGACAGATGAATGACAAGCGGCGCATGTACTTAAACCGGTTAAGTGAAAAGCATGGGCTTGGCGATTTGCCGATGAAAAACTTTTGGCTGCTTCTTGAAGAGCCGGAAGTGAAAAAGCGGCGCGCCAAAAGCGAAGTGATTTGGGATGGGTCTCCGATCGTATCCAGATTGGCGCAGCTGCAAAATCGTGTGTAAAAAATGCGTCGGGCCATTGACGACCGTTTTGCGATTTTGCTATTATAATTAGCAAAATGAAATACGCTGTAACGATGATGGATCAATAGTAGTTAACCCTCTCTTCGCTAGCGAGCCGGGGACGGTGGAAGCCCGGTGAAGATGGTTAATGAAACGGCAGTCCGGAGTTGCTTGTTCAAAAAGTGGATGCGACACGATCGCATCAACTAGGGTGGAACCGCGGGAGTCACGCTCTCGTCCCTAGGCGTAAGGCCTAGTGGCGAGGGCGTTTTGTTTTGGAAAAAAGAAATGTGAAGGAGGAAACGAAAATGGCAGCAACAATGGAAGAAATCGTGGCCCACGCCAAACATCGCGGCTTTGTCTTTCCAGGTTCAGAAATTTACGGCGGTTTGGCGAACACATGGGATTACGGCCCGCTAGGAACGGAATTAAAAAATAATATTAAGCGGGCATGGTGGAAAAAATTTGTCCAGGAATCCCCGTATAACGTCGGCTTGGATGCGGCGATTTTAATGAACCCAAAAACGTGGGAAGCGTCCGGCCATTTAGGCAACTTCAACGACCCAATGGTCGACTGCAAACAGTGCAAAGCGCGCCACCGCGCCGACAAGCTGATTGAAAATGCGCTACAAGAAAAAGGAATCGAAATCGTGGTCGACGGACTTCCGTTTGAGAAAATGGAAGAGCTCATTCAAGAGCATCACATCGTGTGCCCGGAATGCGGCAGCCATGATTTCACGAACGTGCGCCAATTTAACTTAATGTTTAAAACATATCAAGGCGTCACTGAATCGAGCGCCAATGAAATTTATTTGCGTCCGGAAACGGCGCAAGGCATTTTCGTCAACTTCAAAAACGTGCAGCGCACGATGAGAAAGAAGCTTCCATTTGGCATCGCGCAAATCGGCAAAAGCTTCCGCAATGAAATTACGCCGGGCAACTTTACGTTCCGCACCCGCGAATTTGAACAAATGGAGCTCGAGTTTTTCTGCAAGCCTGGTGAAGAGTTGCAATGGTTTGATTACTGGAAACAGTTTTGCAAGCAATGGCTGTTGTCATTAGGGATGAAGGAGGAAAATATCCGCCTCCGCGATCATACGAAGGAAGAGCTGTCGCACTACAGCAACGCGACGACGGATATTGAGTACAAATTCCCGTTCGGCTGGGGCGAGCTGTGGGGCATCGCGTCGCGGACCGATTACGATTTGAAACGGCATATGGAATATTCCGGCGAAGATTTCCATTATCTCGATCAAGAAACGAATGAGCGGTATGTTCCTTACTGCATTGAACCGTCTCTTGGCGCGGACCGTGTCACGCTCGCGTTTATGATTGACGCCTATGACGAAGAGGAGCTCGAAGACGGCACGACGCGGACAGTGATGCATTTGCATCCGGCGCTTGCCCCTTATAAAGCAGCCGTCTTCCCGCTGTCGAAAAAACTATCGGAAGGCGCGCGCCGCATTTATGAAGATCTGTCGAAATATTTCATGGTGGATTATGACGAGTCCGGTTCGATCGGCAAACGCTACCGCCGTCAAGATGAAATCGGCACTCCATTCTGTATCACGTACGACTTTGATTCCGAACAGGACGGCATGGTGACGGTGCGCGACCGCGACACCATGGAACAAGTACGCATCCCGATTGCGGAGCTAAAACGCTTTTTGGAAGAAAAAATACAATTTTAAGGGCAATAAAAAACCAGCGCTTTTCTGCATGCGCTGGTTTTTTTGATCTTAAAGAGGATATGTTTGATGTTTTTTATCATAAAATTAGCATAAATACAGACGCGACTATACCTACATAAAGAAATGTTATAGTGGTAAACCCCATAATATCTCTAATTCTGAGACCCGCAATGGCAAGCAGCGGAATTGCCCAAAATGGTTGAATCATATTGCTCCATTCGCCCCAAGCAACAGCCATGACCATTTTAGCTGGATCAACTCCCATTTCCAGTGCAGCTGGAATGGCAATCGGCGCCTGCACTACCCATTGTCCTCCTCCTGATGGAATAAACATATTCAAAAATCCAGCTGACCAAAATGTGAGTAACGGGAGTGTTGCACTGGTTGAGAATTTAGTAAACAAGTTGGATAACCATTCGGCTAATCCAGATGTGGACATCATCCCCATGATCCCTGCATAAAAAGGGTACTGTAAAATAATTTGGCTAACGCTGCTAGAAGATTTTATTAAACCTTTTCCAAGCTCTCTAACATTTCCAAATAATAAAAGCACAAGAGTTAAAAAAATAAGATTTACGGTATTCAAGTCCAGAGAAAAACCTTTTTTAGCAAAATGCATCACTAAATAGGATAATCCTAGAATTCCTCCCACAACTGTAATAATACGGCTTTTTTCTAACTTATCGTTTGCAAAATTCGTCTGTTCATCCTGTTCTTCAATCGAGTCATCAAGCAGATTTGGATCAATAATAAATCGATCTTCTTTTCTTGCTGGGTGTATTAATTTCATAATGAAAGGCAATGTAAAAAAGACCACGGCTATAATTGACATATTAAGAGCAGAGAATATCGTTTCTGAAGTCGGGATGATACCTATTTGATCCTGAAAAACATGATCTTTGGTAGCCACAAATAGAGCAGCAGAGGAGGAAAGACCGCCTTGCCATATAACAAATCCAGAATAACCAGCAGCTACAAGCACACGATAATCAACATCACGAACTTTCTTTGCAACAAGCTTTGCCATAATTCCAGCAACAACTAATCCGAAAGCCCAACTAATAAAGGAAGCTGCTAATGAAGTGAATGTTACAAGCAATATTGCTGAATTAGGCGATTTACACTTGCTAGCTATATTTTCGAGTATCCGAGAAACCGGCTTGGTTAGTGCTAAAGCATAGCTCATGACAAAAGTGGTAATAACTTGAGCGGTAAATGCTAATAACCCCCATAAGCCATCGCCCCAATAGGTAATCATATCAATCGGGCTTTTTTCATTGATAACGATGCCGCCTAAAAAAGTAATTACCGTAAGAATTACTGCAAAAACAAATGAATCAGGCAGCCATTTTTCTGAAACTTTAGCAAAAAAGAGCGCCAATCTTGAAATTAGATTATTTTCCTGTTTGTTGATGGAAGTATTTGTCTGTACCTTTGTTTCCATGTTTATGACCTCCTTACAGAAATCAAATTTTTTAATTGATGTTTTTGAATTTTAAAATGAACAACCTCTGGCATTCTGCAAATATCCTTTAGAACAACGAAAGCGTGAATGGATTCGCCGCGAATTTCATCAGGCATAATTTTGATAACGCTTTCAAAAAACTGCTTCATGCTGATTAATAGCGTATTCCACCTCACTGGCCACAATATCTGTCATGATTTATTTGTCATAGACATCTCAATCAGTTTATTTTTTAAGATTTTCCCTCCAGGATTTCGAGGGAGTTCTTCAATGAATTCTACTTGTTTTGGGACTTTAAATTCAGAAAGGTATTTGCGCGCAAAAGCAATCACTTCTTCTTCAGTTAGTTCTTCGCCTGGCTTCTTCACAATATAAGCTTTTACTTCTTCTCCAAACAAAGGATCTTTAATCCCTACCACTGCGGCCTCAAGAATTTTTGGATGAGCATATAAAATATTTTCAATCTCGACTGAATAGATTTTCTCACCGCCGCGATTAATTACATCTTTTTTCCGATCCATAATATAAACAAAACCATCTTGATCAATATAAGCAATATCGCCAGATTTCCAATAGCCGTCTTCGCTAAAAGAAGCGAGGTTAGCTTCTTGATTATTCCAGTATTCTTTAATGACCATTGGCCCTTTAATATATAGTTCGCCAATTTCAGCTGGTCCGCAATCAGTACCATCCTCATTGACGATTTTTAAGTCAGCCACTGGAACAGGTAATCCCACAGAGCTTGTTTTTTCAACAGGATAATTCTTAGGCATTATAGTGGTTGGTGAGGTCGTTTCAGTAGCACCATAGGCGTTATGCATTGAAGCGTTTGGAAAATAGGCTTTTAGTTCTTTGATGGTTTCCTTGGACATAGGGGCGCCACCATACGCAACTATTTGTACAAAATCATAAGAGAAAGATTTAAATAATGGATGAGACATCATCATGATATAGATTGTCGGCACATTAAATAAAAAAGTAATCTTTTCAGCATTTATTAATCGAATAAATGGTTCCGTTCGATAACGATCCATTAAAACTACTGTTCCACCTACTAAAATGACATGGAGAAGCTGGCCAATAAGTCCTGTAACATGAAAAAGCGGAACAGCAATTAAGGTGCGCACATGATGATCTGTATTTAAAACATATTTGTAGCTCAGACAGCTGTGGATGGCGTTAATATGACTGCCGATAGCTCCTTTTGGCAGTCCGGTTGTTCCCGAAGTGTACATGATATAAAGCGCTTCGGTTTCTAATGGCGCCGTATATGCGGTTTCAGATCCAATGGTTTCTTTTAGAAGCTCATCTCTAAACGAGTACATATTTTTTAACGGTTGATGATCATCGATTAAATAGCAGTATTGAATAAATTGGCTGTTGATCAACCAGTCTTCTAATGGTTTGACAAGTTTGCTATCCGTTATGAGCATCTTTGCCCCGGAGTTTGTAATCATATATATCAGTTCGTTTGCTGTAAGCTTTATGTTGAGCGGCACAAAAACAGCGCCAATTTTAGCACATGCTAGCACAGTTAGAACAAATTCTATTTCATTTCCGAGCAATAGCGCGATTCTATCCCCTTTTTTTACTTGCTTCTGAATGAAGTTATCAGCCACTATATCTACTTGTTTTTTTAACTCCGTATAATTTAATCGCACATCGTCTTTAATAAGCGCTTCTTTTGTCGGAAATTTTTTCGCGGAATCGACCAACATTTCATATACATTAGATGGTCTGTCAGCGAACATTTTCACACTCCGACCGTATAATTGCCCTTCAATAATCATAAGACTCCCCCCGTTTCGCAAGCTGTTTCATTATGATTATTTAGCGGTCCAACCACCATCTACGTACAAGATGTGTCCTGTTATATAATTTGATGCGTCAGATGCAAGAAAGACAACTGGGCCGGCTACATCTTCAGGTTCACCAATCCGATTCACCATTGTATTCCTAACTATTTCCTTATATCGTTCCTCATCTTGAAGCCAAGCGCCTGTCATTGGCGTTTTGATATAAGCCGGGGCTATCGCATTCACATTGATGTTGTAAGGAGAAAGTTCGCTTGCCCAGACTTTAGTTAATTGATTAATGCCTCCCTTGCTAGCTGCATAACTCGTTTGAAATGGCATGCCGATTCCGCCAAGTATCGAAGAGATATTAATGATTTTCCCGCTTCTTTGTTTTATCATTTGTTTTGCGGCTGCTTGGCCGACTAAAAATATGCCTTTTAAATTCGTATTTAATACTTGATCCCAATCTTCTTCCTCGACTTCAATAAGCGGCTTTCTAATATTCATCCCGGCATTATTCACCAAGATGTCCAGACGGCCATGCTGTTCAATTATTTTTTCAATCATATAATTGACACTTTCTTTATCCGTTACATCTGCTTGTATCCATGAGAATTTCAAACCTTGGTTATTCATATCTTCTGTAACTTTTTGCAAATCGTCAGCATTGCGGCTGGCAATAACAACATTTGCACCATGAATTCCTAGGGCGCATGCCATCGCTAAACCAATTCCCTTGCTTCCACCTGTAACAAGCGCAACTTTTCCATCTAGCCGAAAGGAAGGAAAACGACTTAAATCCATATGGACACCTCTCTTTATCTCTAAAATTTAAAATCAGCTTCACTTAATTAAATGCAATTTGCATGCCAACAATAAAAATATTTAAAAAGTTTTCAATATTGTTAACCATATTGTTCCTTACAATAAAAAAAATGATTCCTTAAAGAATCACTGATGAAAAAAGGAATCAGTAAAGCTATATCCCTAATCGCTGCATTTTTTTTACTAAAGCGGATTGGCTAATTCCAAGAATCTTTGCTGCTTTTCTTGTTGTTTTATATTCTGAAATCGCTTTCAAGATCATTTCTCTTTCTATATCTTGAATGACTTCTTTCATTGTTTTTTGTGTAGTATGGGATTCGGAAACGGTTTGATTAGAAAAAGGCAAATGAGCGGAATTGATATAATCTGATTCCGTTGTAATGACAAGTCGTTCAATTAAATTTTGCATCTCTCTAACATTACCTGGCCATGAATACGATTTCATCGCAAGCAAAGCATCATCTGCTAACTGTTTGTTAAGATTATATTTTTTGTTTGCTTTATCTAAAAAATAATTTGCGAGTAGAGGGATGTCTTCTTGACGTTCACGCAGGGGAGGAATTTTAATCGGAATAATATTCAATCTATAATAAAGATCCTCGCGAAATTCGCCACGTTTAACTAAAGACTCCAGATCTTTATTAGTTGCGGATATTATACGAACGTCGATTTTAATTGTTCGGCGACCGCCAATTCTGGTAACTTCAAATTCTTGCAATACTCTTAGGAGTTTTCCTTGAAGCTGTAGCGGCATTTCCCCAATTTCATCAAGAAATATAGTTCCAGTGTGTGCTTGTTCGAATAAGCCAGGGCGACCTCTGCTGTCGGCGCCGGTAAAAGCACCTTTTTCATAACCAAATAACTCAGATTCAATCAATTCTTTTGGAATGGCAGCACAATTCACTTTAATAAACGGTTTATCTGACCGATTGCTTAATTTCTGAATAAGATTTGCTATAACTTCTTTCCCAACACCCGATTCTCCCAACAGTAAGACTGTTGAGTTAAATGGCGCTATTTTCTGCGCTAAATTAATGACGTTTAACATTTGGCTGCTATTCGCTATAACTCCCTCATGGCTGATAATATCTTCCTTTTTTTGATAAACCCTTAGTTCCTGTAAATATTTCTCTGCAAGTTCTTTTGTTCTGTTTAATTCTTTCTCTAAGTTCTTTAAGGTTGATATATCTCGGAGATTTGTCACAACATGAGAAACATCCCCGTTCTCATCAAAAACCGGATTTCCTGTAACTAAAAGTTCTTTCCCGTTTACTTTTTGAATGATTGTCACCCTTTTTTTCTCTTTTAAAACCTTTAGTGTAACTGATTCCGATATAATTCCCTCCTTAACAACATCTTTCATGTGCCGACCAATCAATTTATCCTCTGTTATGCCTGTAACCCGGGTATATGCTTCGTTCATTTTTATTCCATATCCATTCTTGTCTGTTATAAAAATTGGATCATAGCTGGCATTAATCGCTTTCTCGTATAGACATATTTTTTCCCGCAATTCTTTCAGTTCAGTATTTAGCTCCTGAATATGTTTTTGAAGTTTCTCTATTTCCGCAAGTAAATTTTTAATAATTATCCCCTCCTTTTTCATTTATTTTAAACATTATAAATTATCTGATTAATTTTTTCATCATTTTCTCGGTGTAAAAGTGAGATACTTATTCAACTTTAATTTGGCATGAAAAATGCATGTAAATTTTATAAAAAAGTCAAGGAGTGGTCGTATGTATAATTTCAGCCCATCACCCGAACAAAAACAAATGATCGAAAAAGCTAAAGCATTTATGGAGGAATATGTATATCCAAATGAAAAGAACATGATTCCGCATCGAGGTTTGCCTCCGGAAATCCTTAAACCGCTTCAACAAAAAGTGAAAGATATGGGCCTCTGGGCGGCTCATATGCCAAAAGAAGCTGGGGGAGCGGGCTTAGGGCTTGTCTCTTTAGCATTGCTATCTGAAGTGGTTGGACGCAGCCCTATAGGACCTTATATTTTTGGTACCATGGCTCCTGATGCAGGTAATAGCGAAATATTATGGCACGCAGGTACAGAAGAACAAAAACGTAAATATTTATATCCCCTTGTCAATGGAGATATTCGCTCCTGCTTTGCAATGACGGAGCCTGAAGTATCTGGATCTGATCCAAGGCTTTTAAAAGCAACCGCAGTACTTGATGGAGATGAGTGGGTGATTAATGCACATAAATGGTTTACTACCGGTGCCGTCGGTTCAAGCTTTTCCATTGTTGTGGCAAAGACCGATCCGGATGCTCCACCTCATAAACAGTTTAGCTTGTTTATAGTGGATCATGATAATCCTGGGTTTGAAATTGTCCGGGAGGTCCCGGTTATTGGCGACCATTTCACAGGAGGCCATTGCGAAGTTCGATATACCAATTGCAGAGTTCCAAAAGAAAATTTATTAGGACCACGCGGGGAAGGATTTAAATTAGCTCAGTTGAGGCTTGGTACAGGGCGTATTACACATGCTATGCGCTGGATAGGCATAGCTAAAAGAAGCTTAGATCTAATGATAGGTTATGCATTAAAACGGGAGACACGTGGAAAACGATTAGCCGATTATCAAACAATCCAAAATTTTATTGCGGATTCTACAGTGGAAATTGAAGCTTTCCGTTTAATGACTTTAAAGGCTGCGTGGATGATGGATGCCGGACAGGAGGCAAGAAAAGAAATTTCCGCCATAAAATTTTTTGGCGCCCAAGTTCTTCATAATGTGATTGACAGGGCGATTCAAGTGCACGGGGCTCTTGGGGTAACAGGGGATACTCCGCTTGAAGGATTTTATCGTGAAGCAAGAACTGCGAGAATTTATGACGGACCGGATGAAGTTCATCGTATGGTTGTTGCCCGTTCGATGATCAAAGAGTTTGAGCAAAACATGGAGGGAGATCTCTGTGCCCCAAAATATTAATTGGAGCCGTATCGAAGAATACTTAAGGACAGAGTTAAATCTAATGGATGAAGCTAGGGAATTGGAGATTAAACCGTTTACTTCGGGATACTCAAATTTAACATATTTGGTGCGCATTGGCCAGTGGGAGGGAGTATTACGAAGGCCTCCTTTTGGAGAATTGCCAGCAAAAGCGCATGATATGAAACGTGAATATAATCTGTTAAAAAAAATTTATTCTGTATACCCAAAAGCGCCAAAACCTTTATTATATTGTGAAGACACGAATATAATGGATAAACACTTTTATGTCATGGAGTTCAAAAAAGGGATTGTATTAGATGAATATCTTCCCGCTGATTGGAACAATCCTCAAATAAAACAGCAGATTTCTAAAGCTTTTATTCAAGAATTAGTCGATTTGCATAATATTGATGTTTATAAAAATAATTTAGATTCGCTGGGAAAACCAGAAGGGTTTTTAAAGCGGCAAGTGAATGGCTGGATTCAACGTTATAGACAATTCAAAACAGATGATTTGCCGTTTGTGGCAAAAGTGGAAAACTGGTTGATTGACAATATACCGAATTCTACAGACGTGACCATTATTCACAATGACTTTAAATTAAATAATATGATATTTAATCCTGAAAACCCTAATCAAATTACTGCCGTATTGGACTGGGAAATGTCGACAATCGGAGATCCTCTTCTGGATCTTGCTATCAGCCTTGCTTATTGGACAGAAGAGGGAGATGAAGAAACCGGCTTGACCGCTGTAACGAATCAACCCGGTTTTATGACAAGGAGAGAGTTGGCCATTTTATATACTGAAGCGTCCGGCAGAGATATTTCAAACCTTAATTATTATCTTAGCTTCGCTTTTTACAAAATAGCTGCAGTGCTGCAGCAAATATATTACCGTTATAAATTAGGGGGAGTAGAGGATGAAAGATTTGCCAACCTTAATGTAGGAATTAGAAATTTAATGTTGCGGGCAGAGAAGGCAACCCACGTCACCATCTTATGATTATTTTTTCCAATAAATCTCCCCGATCAGACACTGCTATTGCTTCGCCGCAAAAAAGAGAAAAGGAGGAAAAGGACTCCTTTTCTCTTTTTTGTGTTGTTACGCGGTATTAAATCGTCTTATTGAATCGGGTCAGGGACTTTTCCTTTTTGTTTTAGGGCGTTCGGTTTGGTATATTAAATGTTGAATAAACGAGCAAAGGAGTTAGCAAGATGGCGATTTTGAAAAATGACTGGGCTCCGCTATTGGAAGAAGAGTTTCATAAGCCATATTACATAAAACTTCGCGAATTTTTGAAAGAAGAATACCGTACACGGACGATTTATCCGGACATGTATGATATTTTTAACGCACTTCACTATACGCCATATGCGCAAGTGAAAGTCGTGCTTTTAGGACAAGACCCGTACCACGGGCCGGGGCAGGCGCACGGACTGAGCTTTTCCGTCAAACCGGGAGTGCCGCTGCCGCCGTCGCTTGTCAATATTTTTAAAGAGCTTCACGACGATTTAGGATGTTACATTCCAGACAATGGATATTTGGTAAAATGGGCGAAGCAAGGAGTGTTGTTATTAAACACTGTGTTGACGGTACGCCGCGGGCAGGCCAATTCCCATAGAGGAAAGGGATGGGAGTTTTTCACCGACCGCGTCATTGAGCTCGTAAACGAAAAACAAGATCCGGTCGTCTTTCTTTTGTGGGGGCGGCATGCGCAGGCGAAAAAAGAGCTAATTACGAATCGGCATCACTACATTATCGAAGCGCCGCATCCAAGCCCGTTTTCGGCGGCGCGCGGCTTTTTTGGCCATCGCCCGTTTTCGCGGACGAACGCGTTTTTGCAGCAATGCGGGTACGAGCCGATCGACTGGCAGATTGAGAACATAGGAGACAAAGCTTAAGCGATATGAATTGGATGAGGAGTGAATACATTGACGATTTCGATTGCAGCGATTTTGGCAAAAATGGAGGAAGAGCTGCGAAGAGCAAGGGCAGCGGATAGCCCGCAGCGCGTGCGGGAACATGTCGCCGCCGTACGCGCTTTATGTGATTTGGTGTTGGAAGAAGAGGAAAAACGAGAAATGCCGTCGGTGTCTTTACCGGAAGCGGAGCCGCTTTTGCTTCGGCAAGGAAAGGGAGAGCGAATCGATATCGGCGACGGCGCAAACGGTCCGTCGCTGTTGGATTTCTAGGGAAATGTATTTACAGCAATGCTGAAAACCCTTCATGAGCAGAAGGGTTTTTCTTTGTTGTCGAAATACGTTATGATAAGGATGAACACTGTGCAGGAGAGGGCGGAGATGTCATGAAAACGTTTGTCTTTCTTGGAGCGCTGAACGCCTTTTTAGCCGTTGCGCTTGGGGCGTTTGGGGCGCATGGGTTAGAAGGAAAGATTCCAGAGCGTTATTTAGAAATATGGAAAACGGCGGTGCAGTACCAAATGTTTCATGCGCTTGGCCTGTTGGTCGTTGGGCTGCTGCTTGGCAAGTTTCCGCAAGCAGGCTTGATCAGCACGGCCGGCTGGATTATGTTTATCGGCATCGTCTTATTTTCCGGAAGCTTGTATGTGTTAAGCGTGACGCAAATCAAACCGCTTGGAGCGATCACCCCGTTTGGCGGCGTTGCCTTTTTAATCGCATGGGTGCTGATCGGTTATGCGGCAATGAAAATAGGTTGAAAGGAGCGTTTCCATGAAGCGCTCCTTATTTTTTGGAATATAAACGGTTCTTTGCGGATGGCAAATGGCCGAAAGTTTTTCCTGACGTTCGTTTACAGGGATATGCCAAAAACAAAGAGCAATCCGAAGACCCAGTGATGCCAGGCCGCCCATTTCATGCCGCTGATTTCGTCCATCCGTTCGGCTCCATGGCGGAAGCACCAGCGAAGCCGAATGGCTAGCGGCAGAGCGAGTGGGGAAGGCATAAAAAATAAGGTTGCCAAAGCAACCTTATTGTTTGCGGTTATCGTGGGGAATAGCTGCTCAATTGCGCCGTCGCTCCAGCAAATGGATATTCGTAGGCAATTTCCCCGTCAAACGTAATATAATCAAGGTAAATCATCGGCAATAAGTAGCGCATTTCCGTTTGTGGATCTCTCAAGATTAAATGGTCGCGTCCCGCCGCTTCGATGGTTCCGCGGAATATTTTTGCGTTCCACTCACGGTTGTTTTCAAACGTCATATATACGGTAACGAGTTTTCCTTTGTTGAGGCGCAAAATGTTTTCAATGTATGACTCTTCGATTGGCAGCATGCCAGGGATGGACGGCTGGCTTGCGGTTGTCGGTGTTTGGGCCGCGAAAGAAGGCGTTTGTAAGCCAAATGCAGAAGTTGGCGCCGTCATTGGCTGCTGCATCATCGTCATTGGCTGCTGGTAGTATGGATAAGCCATTGGATAGTAAGTTTGTGGGTACATATATCCATATGGATACCACTGATAAGGTTGATAAGATTGATACGGTTGTTGACGCTCATCTTCGAGCGGGTTAAACGCATTTTCATATGAATTATTGGACATAGGGTAACCTCCTCTATGAAAGTTTAATATACTCTTGGGCACTCACTCCGCGATGGTGCATAAAAACAATGCGACTTATAACGACCGACGTTCCATTGGTTAAACCACTGCGCTGGACATTCTCCCCCTGGTTTAAAAAACCAAAGCGCGTTTGTCGCAGGATGGTACCGCCAGCCGCGAATCACTTGACGGGCTAATTGAATGTCGATGCTTCTTGCTCTTTGGTAGAAATAGCCCTTTTGCACTGCTTCAAAACCGCCCGGGCTTTGAAACACCATTTGGCGGATGGTGCGTATCCCCCGAAAGTCAAGGCAATCGGCAATGCAACGGTTCACTCCAACGTTTCCTACCAATAACATGCCAAGTCTTCCTTCACCTTCTGCTTCTGCTCGCATCAGTCTTGCCAGCAATTTGACATCTTCATCTGTGCATGCCACAACAGCCATATTGTCACCCCATACGGTCTTTTTTCTCGACAATAATAGGCTATTGCGGAAGCGAGAAATGGTGACAAATTTATAAACGAATTTCTGATTTTATATTTATGGGGAAGAAAAACGGGATATGACAGAAAAACGGGGATTGTCCAAAAAAATCGGGGATGCTTAAAGAATGCATCCCCGTTGAGGTTACACATGTAAAAATAACGGCACTTTTTCTACTGTTAAACGGTTTCCAACAAAGAAAGATCCAAATTCTCCATAGCGGGCGCTCACTTCGTCAAACCGCATTTCATAAACGAGCTTTTTAAATTGCAATGCGTCATCGGAGAATAATGTAACGCCCCATTCAAAGTCATCCAAGCCGACGGAGCCGGTAATAATTTGCGTCACTTTGCCGGCGTATTTGCGGCCAGTCATGCCATGCGCGCGCATTAAATTGCGCCGTTCTTCCATTGAAAGCATATACCAGTTGTCATTGCCTTGCCGGCGCTTGTCCATCGGATAGAAGCAAATGTGTTTCGTTTTCGGCAAAATTGGGTAAAGACGGCGGCGCACTTCCGGAATTTGGTAAGGGTCCTCATCGCCAGAGGCTAAGTAGTTGCTTAGCTCGACAACGGAAACGTAAGAATAGGCCGGTACTAAACATTCGGCCAGTTTTGTTTTGTTTAGCGCCGTTTCAATTTCATTCAATTCTTCGATCGTCGGACGTAAAATCATAAACATAATATCTGCCTTTTGACCGACGATTGTATAAATAGCGTGGCTGCCTTCTTTTTTATCTTCTGTTTCTTGCCATTTTTCAACTAAAGATAAAAACTCACGAATCGCTGCTTCACGCTCATCGCTCGTTAACGTTTTCCACGCGCTCCAGTCGATCGAGCGGAAATCATGAAGGCAATACCAGCCATCGAGTGTTTGTGCCGCTTCGCTCATATCGTTCACTCCTTGTTTATTATGTAGTTTACAGTTTCACTATACCATAG
Organism: Parageobacillus genomosp. 1; assembly: GCF_000632515.1. Lineage (GTDB taxonomy): Bacteria > Bacillota > Bacilli > Bacillales > Anoxybacillaceae > Saccharococcus. Next base: position 3,445,364 of record NZ_CM002692.1, on the reverse strand, counting down.
TTTAGCCAAAAAACGCGCGAAAGTCGCATAGGAAGCGAAGTAAACAGAATTATTTTAATAGAACAACTATTTGTTGTAAGGGCTTAACTTCATTGCGTTTCTCCATAATAAGAGTATGCTAGTATATAGTGGATTTTATTAATTGAGGAGGATTCGTTCGTGAGCAATGATTTATTTGCCGCTTTAAAAGCGAAAATAGCAGGAAAACAGCGCAAAATTGTCTTTCCGGAAGGTCTTGATGAGCGCATTTTAACAGCGGTCAGCCGCCTGGTGCAAGAACAGCTCGTCGTGCCGATTGTCATCGGCAATAAAGAAGCGGTGAAACAAAAAGCAAATGAGCTTGGCTTGACGCTTGAAAATGTCGAAATTATCGACCCGCAGCAATACGAGAAAATGGACGAGCTTGTTGCCGCGTTTGTTGAGCGCCGCAAAGGAAAAGTGAGCGAAGAAGCGGCGCGGCAAATGCTTCTTGACGAAAATTATTTTGGCACAATGCTTGTCTACATGGATCAAGCGCATGGGCTTGTTAGCGGCGCTGCCCATTCGACTGCCGATACGGTCCGGCCGGCGTTGCAAATCATTAAAACAAAACAAGGCGTCCGCAAAACGTCAGGCGTATTTATTATGGTGCGCGGTGAGGAAAAATACGTATTTGCCGATTGCGCAATCAACATTGCCCCAGACAGCCAAGATTTAGCGGAAATCGCCGTTGAGAGCGCCAATACGGCAAGAATGTTCGATATCGAACCGCGCGTAGCGATGCTAAGCTTTTCGACAAAAGGATCGGCGAAATCGCCGGAAACGGAAAAAGTTGTTGAAGCGGTGCGAATCGCGAAAGAAATGGCGCCGGATTTAGTGTTAGACGGCGAGTTTCAATTCGACGCCGCGTTCGTTCCATCTGTCGCGAAAAAGAAAGCGCCAGATTCCGTCATTCAAGGCGATGCGAACGTATTTATCTTCCCAAGCTTAGAAGCGGGAAATATTGGCTATAAAATCGCTCAACGTCTCGGTAATTTTGAAGCGATCGGTCCGATTTTGCAAGGGTTGAATAAGCCGGTCAACGACCTATCGCGCGGCTGCAACGCCGAAGATGTGTACAAACTGACGCTCATTACCGCAGCGCAATCGCTGTAACGCGGAAAAAGGATGACAATGATGGTCATCCTTTTTTTATGATATAATTTTTTCAGATTACTTTGCTAAGGAGAAAAACGCAAATGGTCCATGAATTGTTGCAGCAGGCGAGATGGCGCATTATTGACCAATCGCATTTCGGCCCGATGTTTGACGCGAAACAATCGTTTGCCATCGATGATACGCTTTGCACATCGGTTGGAACGGGACAGTCTGATGCCGTCGTCCGCACATGGGTGCATTACAATACGGTCGTGTTAGGAATTCAAGATACAAAGCTTCCCTATTTGCAGGAAGCGGTGTCTTTTTTAGAAACAAACCAATACAAGGTGATTGTTCGCAATTCCGGGGGGCTTGCCGTCGTCCTTGATGAAGGGGTGCTCAATATATCGCTTATTTTCTCGGAAACGACGAAAGCGATTGATATTAATCAAGGATATGAAGCGATGTGGCAGCTCGTCAAAACGATGTTTTCATCTTACGGTAAAGCGATTGAAGCGCGGGAAATCGTTGGTTCCTATTGTCCGGGCAGTTATGATCTCAGCATTGACGGCAAAAAATTCGCTGGCATTTCGCAGCGGCGCGTGCGCGGCGGCGCAGCGGTGCAAATTTATTTATGTGTGAGCGGAAGCGGTTCGGCGCGCGCCGAGTTAATCCGCCGTTTTTATGAGCTCGGATTGCAAGGGGAAGCGACGAAGTTTTCCTATCCGGCCATTGTCCCAAGCACGATGGCGTCGCTTTCGGAATTGCTCGGGGACGAGCTGACAATCCCAGCGGTGATGCTTCTTTTATTGCGCACGCTCCAGTCGTTTGGCGGAAAGCTGTATTCCTCGACGCTGACGGGAGAAGAGCTGTCTTTATACGAACATTATTGGGAGCGCATCGTTAGCCGCAATGAAAAAGCGTTCGTCAAATGATAACGGCTGCCCTAGGAAAACAGGGCAGCCGTTATTACTCTGCAATTTTTTCCAAATTTCCGTTTTGGTCCATTCGAAATTTGAGCGCCTGCCGCTCCTCTTCTTCTTGCAAAACAAGCTTGCGAGCTCTATTAATAATTCTTACCAATGTTTCATAATCTTCTTGAATCGTGGAAGAGTTTTCTTCTAGTTTGGCAATTTTCTTTTCTAATTCTTTATTTTTCGCCCGCATTTCTTCATTTTCTTTGCGCAGACGTTCATTTTCTTTTGTTATCGCTTCGTGCTGGCGGTAAGTCGTTTTCAATGTTTGCAAAAAGGAAATCACTTGATCTAATGTAATCGATGCTGATTCACTAGCGGGAGATACAACCGCCGGCAATTGGGTGATTTCCCCGATTTCTGCTAGCGAAGGAACAGGAGGATTGTAAAGCAGTTTTTTCTTCCCGCCTTGCTGTTTGCCTAAAAGCCGCTGTCTTTCTTTGCGCTGCCGTTTGGCAAGCTGCAGTGCTTGTTCGTAACGGCGCCGGACGACCGCATTCCAGCGGAACCCGCAGGCCGCCGCTGTCCGGTTTAATTTATCGCCGACTTCTTCAAAGGCGTTTAGCTGTGTGCTTCCTTCTCGCACATGGCGCAACACCGTTTCCGCTAATAGCAAATCATCTTCTTCTGTCCATGCATCTTGTCGTTGCTTCATCGTTCTCAACTCCCCTTTTTTTCTTGTTTGCTAGTAGAAGCATGGACAAAAATAGTAAATCTTATACATTTTTTAGTTTCGGTGAATCAAAAATTGCAAGAATTGTGAACGAACCACATGCTAGGAGCATAATAGAGGAAGGAAATGGAAGGTAAGCCGGAAGCCAACAAACTTGCAATAGGCAAAAAGAAGCGTTAGAATACACGATAGTGTAAACAAACGCAAGCGAGCGCAGAGAAAGGGTGAGCCAGCATGGCAAATGAATTTCGCGTTTGTGATGATTGCAAAGCGCCAAATTTGAAAACGTTAATTCCGCGTTTAAAAAAGTTGGATCCCAACGCAACGATTAAAATCGGCTGCCAATCGTATTGCGGCCCGGGCCGCAAAAAAACGTTTGCCTTTGTCAATAACCGTCCGGTCGCGGCGCTGACAGAGGATGAGCTGATTGAGAAAATTGCCGAAAGATTAAAGAAGAGTTAAAAAATCGCCTTCCTTTTTGACGAGAAGGTGATTTTTTGTTTCTATTTTTAGGAAATAATGAGAGGTAAAGCCGGAAAAATCAAGTATTTCTTTATAAAAGAAAACGGCTTATAATAGATTCATGTTAGAAATGGAAGAGGGGATAACATGGCATATCCCGGCGGGCAGTTGAGTGAAGAAAAAGTATTTAAAGATCCAGTGCATCGGTACATACACGTTCGTGATAAAGTGATTTGGGATTTGATTGGAACGAAAGAATTTCAGCGTTTGCGCCGCATTAAACAACTCGGCACGACATATTTGACGTTTCACGGCGCCGAGCATAGCCGTTTTAACCATTCGCTTGGCGTCTACGAAATTATTCGCCGCATTATTGATGATGTGTTCGTCGGCCGCGAACATTGGGACCACAGCGAGCGGCTTCTTTGCCTATGTGCGGCGCTATTGCATGATTTAGGCCACGGGCCGTTCTCCCATTCCTTTGAAAAAGTGTTTCGGCTCGATCATGAAGATTTCACCCAGGCGATTATTTTAGGGGATACGGAAGTGAACGCCGTGCTCCGCCGCGTCAGCGACGATTTCCCGAAAAAAGTGGCGGAAGTAATTGCGAAAACGTATCCGAATAAGCTTGTTGTCAGTTTGATTTCCAGTCAAATCGACGCCGACCGGATGGATTATTTGCTAAGAGATGCGTATTATACCGGCGTCAGCTACGGCAATTTTGATATGGAACGGATTTTGCGCGTTATGCGTCCGCGTGAAGACCAAGTCGTTATTAAGCGCAGCGGCATGCACGCGGTCGAGGACTATATTATGAGCCGCTATCAAATGTATTGGCAAGTCTATTTCCATCCGGTCACGCGTAGCGCGGAGGTCATTTTAACGAAAATTTTACACCGGGCAAAAAGGCTGTATGAAGAAGGATATGAGTTTCAAACGAAGCCGATTCATTTTTATTCGTTTTTTACTGGGACGGTAGAATTGCAAGATTATTTGCAGCTTGATGAGGCGGTGATCTTGTTTTATTTTCAACAGTGGCAGCACGAACGCGATGCGATTTTAAGCGACCTATGCCGCCGTTTTGTCAACCGTCATTTATTCAAATATGTCGAATTTAATCCAACAAATGAACAGATGACAAAGCTGATCGAACTGACCGGCTTGTTTAAAAAAGCGGGCATTGATCCGGAATATTACTTAGTCGTCGATTCTTCGTCCGATTTGCCGTATGACTTTTACCGCCCCGGCGAGGAAGGGGAGCGGCTGCCGATTTATTTATTGATGCCGAACGGAGAGCTCCGCGAACTGTCGCGGGAATCGGTGCTTGTCGATGCGATTTCCGGCAAGCGCAGAACCGACCATAAGCTATATTTTCCCGCTGATTTCATTTATGATTTTTCGACAAAGCGGACGACAAAGAAAAAAATTATTGAAATTTTAGAGGGTTAGGAGATGACGGGAAGTGTTCACAGAGCATGCGAAAGTGATGAAGGCGCTGGCGGCAGCGGGGGAAATCGTCGGTCGCAAAAAGCTGCAAAAAATGATTTACATCGCGAAAAAATTGCAGTTTCCGTTTTATGAGAAATTTGATTTTCATTTTTACGGACCGTATTCGGAAGAATTAACATGCCGCATTGAGGAGCTTTGTGATTTAGGGTTTTTGCACGAAGTAAAAGAGAAAAAAGGCGGTTATTTTCAATATCGCTACACGCTGACGGAAGCGGGCATGCAGTTTTTAAACCATTACGAGTTGGACATGCCTCATTTGCGTGAATGCATGCAAGAGATGAACGGGCAAAATTCGCGGTTTTTAGAGCTTGTATCGACGGTGCTCTACTTTGAACATTTACCGAAAGAAGAAGTGAAAGAAAAAGTATTTTTATTAAAAAGCAAGCAGCGCTATACGGAAGAAGAAGTGGAACAGGCGTATACCTATATTGAACAATTGCGTGCTAAAGTAAAAAACGAAGTCCACGCCTGAACGGGACTTCGTTTTTTCGTTGCGTTAATGAGGCAGAAAGGCAAGTTGATAGAAGAAGAGAACAGCAAAAATATATACGAGCGGATGCACTTCGCGCCATTTGCCGCGCGTGATTTTTAACAGAGGGTACGAAATAAACCCTAACGCGATTCCCGTGGCGATGCTTGAAGTCAGCGGCATGCTTAAAATAATGAGAAACGCCGGGAATGCTTCATCTAATTGATCCCACTGAATATGGGCGATGTTGCCCATCATTAAGCTTCCGACGATAATTAACGCCGGCGCGGTAATCGCCGAAATGCCGGATACGGCGCCAACAAGCGGCCCGAAAAAAGCGGATAAGGCAAATAAGAGGGCGACCGTCAGCGCTGTAATACCCGTACGCCCTCCGGCGGCAACGCCGGAAGAAGATTCGATATACGCCGATGTCGGGCTTGTGCCGAACATTGCGCCGATCGTCGTCGCAATCGAGTCGGAAAGCAGCGCCTCGCGAGCGCGCGGCATCGTTTTTCCTTTCATCAGTCCGGCTTGCTGGGCGACGCCAATCATCGTTCCCGTCGTGTCAAAAATCGTCACAAGCAAAAAGGAAAACACAACGGCGTACAATCCGTATTGAATGACATCGCCGATGGCGGTAAGCGGATTGGCGACAACAAGCCCTTCCGGAAGCGATGGCACGGAAACGAAACCTTTGTCAAATTTCAATTGTCCGGTGAAATAAGCAATCACTCCGGTGATGACCATCCCGAAAAAGAGCGCGCCGTTGACGCCAAGCGACATAAGCACAAGCGTAACCGCTAAACCGACCAACGTCAAAATGACCGATGGCGAGTGCAAATTGCCTAACGCGACCAAGTTTTGCGGATGCGCTTGAATGATGCCAGTGAGGCGCATGCCGATAAAGGCGATAAACAAGCCGATTCCCGCGGTAATGCCATGTTTTAAGTTTTCTGGAATTGCTTCGATCAGCTTGCTGCGAAACGGCGTGAGCGACAAAATGACGAAAAGGATTCCGGCAACGAACACAGCCGAGAACGCTGTTTCATAGGAAATATTGCCATGCGATCCGACAACGGAGTAAGCAAAATACGCGTTTAACCCCATTCCCGGCGCAATCGCGATCGGATAGTTAGCAAACAGCGCCATCCATAGCGTTCCGATGACGGTGGCGATAATCGTAGCGGTGAACACCTGGGAAAACGGAACGCCGGCATCCGATAATACAACAGGGTTCACGACGATGATATATACCATCGTTAAAAACGTCGTCAATCCGGCAATGATTTCTGTTTTTAAATTCGTGTTATGTTTCCTTAAATCAAACATCATTTACCTCCAAAAACGAACATTTTTAAATGCATATATAATAATATTCGTTTTTTAAAAAATCCGCAATAAAAAAGCAAGGAACAAATAAAAAGTTCCTTGCCTGCACGCTCATTATTCGTCGCTCAACCGTTTTCCGCCGACAGCGTAATGATTTTTCGTCATTTCTTCAATGAAAACGACGATTTTGTCTTTCGAAGCGCCCGTTGTTTCGGCGACTGCTTCTGTCACTTTTTCGACAAGCGCCTTTTTCTGTTCTTCCGTGCGTCCTTCAAGCATTTTGATCGTTACGTAAGGCATCGGTGCTCCTCCTTTTTGTCATCTCTTGTCGTGTTGATTATATCGTCAACTACCCACCACTTAGAGCCTAGAGGCTTTTGAAGTGGGGGCTTGTAACTACCCAGAAGTGCAAGCGGTTCTTTTACGAACCTCCTTCCTTGACTTGGTGTTACTTTAGGCAGGTTGACAACTGCCCAGCGATCCAGGGCATGCCTGTACCGCTACTGGTTCGTTCCGATTCGTCTGTTGGCAGTACTCATTTTCCACACACAACAGACGGCGAAGATGACGCTCGATATTTTACGGTTGCAACGATTCTGCAACCAACCTCCTATATCGAGTAGTCGATGGAGTGCCTTATCCAACGGTTTTCTCCATAAGTTAATGATAGCATATTAGAAGAGAAAGGAGGAAGGCGCATTCCTCCCCCACTTACTCATTGGGCTCCGCCCTTCTCATTCGTTGAAGTGGGGGTCTCCTGCGCTAAAACGATGAAAAAAAGAACTTCAGTCCACTTTTTCCAGTAAATCATGTATACTAAAAATAAATGTAATGTGTGGAAAAAGGAGTTAAACAGAGTGGAACATTTATTGCCATACCCGTTAAGTGAAATTCCATATGTATTGCTGACGCTGGCGATCGCCTTTTCGGTACATGAATTCGCCCATGCTTACGTCGCTTATAAATTTGGCGATCCGACGGCCAAAAATGAGGGCAGGCTGACGCTATCGCCGCTTGCCCATTTGGATCTGTTTGGTACGTTGCTCATTTTTCTTGCTGGTTTCGGCTGGGCAAAGCCTGTTCCGGTCAACCGCTTTCATTTTAAACATCCGCGTCTTGCCGGGATCCTTGTATCGATTGCCGGCCCGCTAAGCAATTTATTGCTTGCCGCGCTTGGGTTTCTTGTCTGGTATAGCATGATTCATTTCGGCGTCATGCGGGCGCTTCCCGATTGGTTTGCCGCGGGGTTTGACCTCTTTTTTCAAATTTTTATTGGTTTAAATGTTGTGTTGTTTATTTTTAACTTGCTTCCGTTTCCGCCCCTTGATGGGTATCGGATTATCGAAGATTTAGCCCCGCAAGGTGTTCGTGCGAAAATGACGCAATGGGAAAGCTATGGGATGCTTTTGTTTCTCATTTTAGTGCTGACCCCGCTTGACAGTTATACGATCGAGCCGATTTTTCAGGTGGCGATTCCATTTGTCCTTGAAAATTTGCAATCATTTTTTGCCGAATTGTTCATGTGACAGGAAGGAGGAGGTTTAATGGAAAAAAAGAAGAAAAACATCGGGTTTAATATTATTAAAGACGATCCGACCGACGGCCACCGCGGTTTTGGCGCCGGGGCGTTAAGTTTGGAGAACGTTTCCCCGGTGATTATTGATGTCGAAGCGGGTGAGGCGTTCGTCGACATGGGCGCGATGCATGCCCGCAGCGCGGTGGAGCGGGGCATTAAATTTTTGCCAAACCGTGATGAAGTACCGAATGGCAAGCCGTATTGGATCGTCTGGGTCACGATTGAACGGAGAGAAGACGGGCCGTATTATGCCGGTGTGACCGCCTGCGAAATGACGGTCGATAGGGAAACGCGCCGCGGCTACAAACTGCTGCCAGAGCATGTGAATCGTTTAGATAAATCGCTAAAACGGCACATTATCGTTGATCATATGGATGAGAAATCAAAACGGGTGCTTGCCGACTTTTTAAAACAACATGATATGGAGATGTGGAATCGTTCCAGCGACGAATTGAAAAAAGGGTTGGAAGGAGAAAAGTAAATCCTCTCTGTATCAAATAAGCTGGCCCCGGCACAAAAGAGAAAGCAACGCGATGAGACGGAAGGCTGTTTTTTTGCATGGGGATAGGCTGGCATTTTTCAGTAAATTCCATATATGTGACGGTTTTGTGAACGTATTATGACGGGTACTTGTAGTTTATAGGGAAAAAGGGTAAACTAAACCTACATGTATAACACAATAAAACTAGGACGAGAAAACCCCTCAAGCGTATCACGCTTGGGGGGTTTTCTTCTAAAACCAAGGGAACCATTTTTCGAACCAATGTTTCTTTTTCTCTTTTTTCTTTGCTTTCTTTTCAGGTAAATGATCTGTGCAGTATTCGTTCGGTTCGGTGCCGGTAATATAATAAGTAAGCCGCCTTACTGGACATGATTTTGTCGCAAGTTTGCCGTTATCTGGATCGACGTACACGCCGACGACGCCTTTTGTCGGCTTAAACTTTTTCTTTGGCTTTCCTTGCAAGCTTTTTTCCATGAAGCGAACCCAAATTTGTTTTGCATATTGTTTCTCCACCATTTTATCAATCGTTTCCCCGCGGTCGTAACCCGTCCATACTCCTGCTACTAATTGCGGCGCAAATCCGATCATCCAGCTATCCGTTTCGGTTGTTCCCGATTTGCCGGCATATGGACGTGTTATCTGTTTGCGAATCGATTGGCCGGTTACCGTCGTGTAATCATTTAATTTCGGGTCAAACATGCCCGTCATCAGCTGGGTCGTGACGTAAGCGGCGTCAGGATCAAGCACTTGTTTGCTTTCCGGTTTGTATTCGTAAATGATTTCTCCCTGCTGGTTGACGACTTTTTTGATAAAAACAGGCTCGACTTTTTTGCCGTTATTAGCAAAGGCGCTGTAGGCTTTGACCATATCGATCACTTTGACCGGCGAGGTGCCGAGCGCTAGCGACGGGACTGCCTTTAATTTGCTTGTAATCCCTAGCTTTTTTGCCGTTTCCACGAGCTTGTTTTCACCGATAAATAAATGGGTTTTAACGGCAAACACGTTATCCGATAAGGCGATTGCCTGCGCAAGTGTAATCGCGTCATTGGCATAGTAGTCATTATAGTTATGCGGGGTATAGGTCGCTTTGCCGTTATCAAACGTAAACGTCGTCAGTTCGCTGCGCATTTGCGTGGAAGGGGTGAAACCTTCGCGAATTGCGGCATAGTATAAAAACGGTTTAAAGGTGGATCCCGGCTGCCGCTGTGCCTGCACAGCGCGGTTAAACGGACTTTTTTCATAGTCCCTGCCGCCGACGAGCGCTTTTACTTCTCCCGTGCGCGGGTCCATCGCGACGAGTGCGGCTTGAATTTGGGAGTGCGGGTCAATGATCGCGTTTATTTCCTGTTCCGCGATTTTTTGCATGTGCGGATCGAGCGATGTATATACGCGCAGGCCGCCCAACTCGATTGTTCGTTCGTCAAGTCCTAATTGATTGCGCAGCACATGTTTAACAACGTCTTGAAAATAAGGGGCAATATTTTTTTGTTTCATTTCGTGATGATGTGTATAAACAAGCTTGTCTTGATACGCTTGCTCCGCTTCTTTTTTGTTGATGTATCCGGATTGTTCCATCGATAACAGCACCGTTTTTTGCCGCGCCTTGGCCCTCTTTTCGTTAATCAACGGAGAGTAGTAGTACGGACCTTTCGGGATGCCGGCTAACATCGCCGCTTCGCTTAGCGTAAGGTCTTTTGCATGTTTGCCGAAATAATAGCGGGCCGCTGCCTCGATCCCGTAAGCGCCGTGACCGTAGTAAATCGTGTTCAAATAACCTTCAAGAATTTGATTTTTGCTGTAATTGGCTTCAAGGCGGATCGTGTAAAGCGCCTCTTGTAATTTTCTTGTCCATGTCTTATCGTGAGTTAAAAATAAATTGCGCGCGTATTGCTGAGTGATCGTGCTCGCTCCTTGTACTTTCGCCATCGCTTTTATATCCGCGGCGACAGCGCCGATAATCCGTTTGATATCAAAGCCGTGATGTTCGTAAAACTTGCGGTCTTCTACAGCAATTGTCGCCTGTATGACATAAGGGGATATATCGTCAAGCTTGACCCAGTAGCGCTTTTGCCCGTTATCGCTTTCGCCGATTTTTGTGCCGTCATCTGCATAAAAAATCGTTGTTTGCGGCACCGCTAAAGGAGGAGCGCCTTTGATTTTTGCAAATAAGATGAAGCCGCCAAGCGTAACGGCCGATAAGATTGCTAGGATGAAACTAATAAAGGCGAACGCCCGAATATATTTCCACGTCCCGCGAAACCGGCTGCTTGGGATGATTTCCAACGTTCATCACCTCATAACTTCATAAACCATATTTGTATTAGTATGAAAAATTTTTTTCTATTTTAAACGTTTTTTCTATCAAGTACCTCTTGCATTTTTGCTAGATTGCTCTATACTTTTTCATGTTTAGTTTTTTTCCGCGAGGGAAAGATGAAAATAGCGTATACGAGAAGTGGAAACGAGCAGAGAAAGGATGTTACCGATGGAATTATGGTTTACCGAAAAACAGACAGAGCATTTTGGCATTACAGCGAGAATTAAACGTACTTTACATACAGAACAAACTCCATTCCAAAAGCTGGACATGGTCGAAACAGAACAGTTCGGCAACATGCTTATTTTAGATGGAATGGTGATGACAACGCAAAAAGACGAATTTGTCTACCATGAAATGGTCGCGCACGTTCCGCTGTTCACCCATCCAAATCCGGAAAATGTGCTTGTTGTCGGCGGAGGCGATGGCGGTGTCATCCGCGAAGTGCTGAAACATCCAAGCGTCAAAAAAGCGACGCTCGTAGAAATTGACGGCAAAGTTATTGAATGCTCGAAAAAATATTTGCCGGAGATCGCCGGAAAGCTTGACGATCCGCGCGTTGAAGTAAAAGTGGATGACGGTTTTATGCATATTGCAAAAAGCGAAAATGAATACGATGTCATTATGGTCGATTCGACAGAGCCGGTCGGTCCGGCAGTAAATTTATTTACGAAAGGATTTTACGCCGGCATCGCCAAAGCGTTGAAAGAAGACGGTATTTTTGTCGCTCAGACTGATAACCCTTGGTTTAAGGCGGATTTAATCCGCAACGTATACCGCGACGTGCGCGAAATTTTCCCGATTACGCGTTTATATACGGCAAACATCCCAACGTATCCAAGCGGGCTTTGGACGTTTACGATCGGTTCGAAAAAATACGATCCGCTTGAAGTAAGCGATGATCGCTTCCATGATATCGAGACGAAATATTACACGAAAGAGCTGCATAAAGCGTGCTTTGTGCTGCCGAAATTTGTTGCTGATTTATTGAAATGAGGGGGATGGCATCATGAGATTTGACGAGGCGTATTCGGGCAATGTGTTTATCGGAAGCCACCCGAATTTTGCGGAAAGCGAAGCGGTGATTTACGGGATGCCGATGGACTGGACGGTAAGCTATCGCCCTGGCTCCCGCTTCGGTCCGGCCCGCATCCGTGAAGTATCCATCGGGCTCGAGGAATATAGCCCATATTTAGACCGCGAACTTAGAGAAGTGAAATATTTTGACGCCGGCGATATTCCGCTTCCGTTTGGAAACGCGCAACGCAGCTTGGATATGATCGAAGACTTTGTCGATCAAATTTTAGCCGCAGATAAATTTCCGCTTGGCATCGGCGGTGAGCATCTCGTTTCCTGGCCGGTCATTAAAGCGGTATATAAAAAATATCCGGATTTAGCAGTTATCCATATGGACGCCCATACCGACTTGCGTGAACATTACGAGGGCGAGCCGCTGTCCCACGCGACGCCGATTCGCAAAGCAGCCGATTTAATCGGACCGACAAACGTCTTTTCGTTCGGCATTCGTTCCGGCATGAAAGAAGAATTCGAATGGGCGAAAGAAAACGGCATGTACATCGCGAAATTTGAAGTGCTCAATCCGCTTCGGGAAGTGCTGCCAAAGCTGGCTGGGCGTCCGGTGTACGTGACGATTGACATCGACGTTTTAGACCCTGCGCATGCCCCGGGTACGGGAACGGTCGACGCCGGCGGCATTACATCGAAAGAACTATTGGCGGCCATTCATGAAATCGCGAAATCGGATGTTCGCGTCGTTGGTGCCGATTTAGTGGAAGTAGCGCCGATTTATGACCATTCCGAACAAACGGCCAACACCGCAAGCAAACTCATTCGCGAAATGATTCTCGGCTGGGTGCCAAAACGCCGCTGATGGCAAATCCCGACTCCATTTCTACTGGGGTCGGGATTTTTTTAGGAATATAGACCTGTATGGAATAATATAGTGTAGTATCATTATCCTAGTTTTAGGGGGATTATAATGGGGATACGACTTATTAAAATTTCCGCCGTTTATTTTATGATTGGGGTATGTTTAGGACTTTACATGTCGATTTCCCACTCATTTACGTTGACCCCGGTTCACGTTCACATCAACTTGCTTGGCTGGACCGCGTTAACGCTAGCTGGAATTATTTATCATTTATTCCCGCAAGCAGCAGCAACAAAACTAGCAAAAACCCACTTTTGGCTTCATAATATCGGCTTGCCACTCATGATGATTGGTCTTATTTTTGTCGTTTATGGAAACAATGCATGGATCCCAGTTACTGCCCTTGGCGGAACACTTGTCGTCATCGCTGTCATCGTCTTTACGATCAATGTGTTGCAAAATGTAAAACAACCATAAATATGTTTCCTTAAAAGCGCCATCTTACTCAAGATGGTGCTTTTTCCTGTGAAATTCTGGCCGATTTGCGCCAAAAAGCTACGGAAAACGCGCTTAGAGGCAAATTTTCCTTGTAACGTATGCCAGCATACTTTCTTCTCCTCTTGAATCAAAGGAATTAATTCCTTTATACTTAATTAAGTTATTATTGTTTTTTAGCAAGGGCGTGTTCTCGATGGAGAAACAAAACGGAATCCCGATGCAGCTGAAACAAGTGACCGATATTCGTGACGGGCTGCACAAAGAAACGGTTGTGTTAGAAGCAAAAGGGCTTTACTACATAAAAGAAAATGCCATGTATTTGCAATTTGAGGAGCAGCACGAACTCGGCAACATTAAGACGATCGTCAAAATAACGAACGGGGAAGTGGTCGTCATTCGTTCCGGAGCGGTGCATATGCGCCATGCGTTCCGCGAAACGGAAGAAACGACCGGCCATTACCGCACTTCGTTCGGGCAATGGACGATGAAAACAAAAACCGATCATATCGAGTTTCATTATGATGACAGGCGGAAAAAAGGGCAGTTGTTTGTATCGTACCAGCTGCAGATGCAAAATGAAAAAATAGGCCGCCATGCGATGACGATTATGTTTAAGGGGGTATAGATAATGAACATTGTCGAACAAATGAAGGAACGGATCAAAGAAGAAATTAAGCGCGCCGTCATTAGCGCCGGACTTGCGAAAGAGGAAGAAATGCCGGATGTGATTTTAGAAGTGCCGAGAGAAAAAGCGCACGGCGACTATTCGACGAATATGGCAATGCAGCTGGCCCGCATTGCGAAAAAACCGCCGCGGGCGATCGCGGAAGAAATCGTGCAGCACTTCGACCGCACAAAAGCGTCCATCGCCAACATCGACATTGCCGGTCCAGGGTTTATTAACTTTTATATGGACAACCGTTATTTAACGGAACTGGTTCCAACAATCATTCAAGCAGGACAAGCTTATGGGGAAACGAACGTCGGAAACGGGCAAAAAGTGCAAGTCGAGTTTGTTTCCGCTAACCCAACCGGCGATTTGCATTTAGGCCATGCCCGCGGTGCTGCGGTCGGCGATTCGCTATGCAATATTTTAGCAAAAGCCGGATTTGATGTGACGCGTGAATATTATATTAACGATGCCGGCAATCAAATTTACAACCTAGCTAAATCGGTTGAAGCCCGTTACTTCCAGGCGCTCGGCATCGAGAAAGCCATGCCGGAAGACGGCTATTACGGCGAAGATATTGTCGAAATCGGCAAAAAGCTGGCCGAGGAGCATGGCGACAAATTTGTCCATATCGATGAACAAGAGCGGCTTGCCTTTTTCCGCGAGTACGGACTCAACTATGAATTAGAAAAGATTAAAAAAGATTTGGCCGATTTCCGCGTCTCGTTCGATGTTTGGTATTCGGAAACATCTTTATATACAAGCGGAAAAATTGATGAAGCGCTGGCGGCGCTGCGCGAACGCGGCCATATTTACGAAAAAGACGGGGCGACATGGTTCCGCTCCACGGCGTTTGGCGATGACAAAGACCGCGTGTTAATCAAAAAAGACGGCACGTATACGTATTTACTGCCGGACATTGCCTACCATCAAGATAAGCTGCGCCGCGGATTTGCGAAAATTATTAACATTTGGGGCGCCGACCATCACGGCTATATTCCGCGGATGAAAGCGGCGATTGCGGCGCTCGGCTATGACCCGGACGTGTTGGAAGTGGAAATTATTCAATTAGTCAACTTGTACCAAAATGGCGAACGGGTCAAAATGAGCAAGCGTACCGGCAAAGCGGTGACGATGCGCGAATTAATGGAAGAGGTTGGCTTGGATGCCGTTCGCTACTTCTTTGCGATGCGCTCGAGCGACACGCATTTGGATTTTGATATGGACCTTGCCGTTTCGCAGTCGAATGAAAATCCGGTCTACTATGTGCAATATGCGCATGCCCGCGTCTCGAGCATTCTCCGCCAGGGCGAGGAGCAAAACTTATCGTATGAAGGCGATTTGCAACTTGATTATATCGAAACGGAAAAAGAAATCGAGCTGTTGAAAAAGCTTGGCGAGTTCCCAAGTGCCGTGGCAGAAGCGGCTGTGAAGCGGATGCCGCACCGCGTGACCGGCTACGTGTTTGAGCTGGCGTCGGCACTGCATAGCTTTTACAATGCGGAAAAAGTATTAGATCCGGAAAACATTGAAAAAAGCCGGGCGCGTTTAGCGCTCATGAAAGCCGTGCAAATTACGCTGCAAAACGCGCTGGCGCTCATCGGCGTATCGGCGCCGGAAAAAATGTGACAAAATAGCAGCGTAGAGCGTTTTTGAGGTGGATTTGCCAGCCATTCTGTTTAGGAAATATTGCAAATCAATGCTCGAAAGAGGGGGAATACCCCCTCTTTCTTATGGACATCATGATGAAAAAAACACATGGAGGAAACGGAAATGAAAGAAGTGATTTTATCGCTGCTAACTGGGATGGTGGTCGGCTTTTTATTTACGCTGTTCCGTTTGCCGATTCCTGCTCCGCCGGCTTTAGCTGGTATTGCTGGGATTGTCGGGGTATACTTAGGGATGAAAATATTTGAATGGGTTAGCTATTTTTGGAAATAACGCCATGCTAAGGGGAGACCCCCGCGGCATGGCTGTTACAGCCAAGCAGAGAGAAGCGTCGCTATCGATTCTTTGCCGCGCTCCCATACCGTGCGTTTTTTCCAAAAATCAAGCGTCAGCGGTTCCGAGCGGGCTAAATCGTGTGTGATCGCTTTTTTTACTTTCTGAACAAAATCGCGGTCATATATATAACAATTGATCTCGCTATTAAAAAACAGGCTTCGTTTGTCAAAATTGGCGGTGCCGATGTCACAGCACTCCTCATCAACTACGATCGTTTTCGCATGATAAAACCCTTGATAAAAGCGATAAATACGCGCTCCGGCTTTTAACAGGCGGTAAAAATAAGGATAGGCAGCCTCTTTGACCAATAAGTGATCCGCCTTTAGCGGGACGAGAACCGTCACGTTGACGCCGCGTCGAAGTGCGTCTAACAGTGCATTCATCACCGGGCGGCTAGGAATGAAATAGGGGCTGCCGATGATAATTTCTTTTTTGGCACGGCCGATGACATCAATAAATTGCTGTTCGAGCCCATGACCGTTCACCGCGATCAGTTGATGGGTGATTGCGCCTGCTTGAAGAGGAGGAAAATATTCGTCTTTGGCAAAGGTAGTTTTCGTTGCCTCTTCCCAGTCGCGCAAAAACTGCGTTTGCAAATCATGAACCCCTTCGCCGGTAATTTTTAAATGGTAATCACGCCATTCCCCGAAATTTGGATCTTTTCCAACATATTCCCTGCCGATATTAAAGCCGCCGATATACCCGATTTTTCCGTCGATCACGGTAATTTTTCGATGGTTGCGCCGATTTAACCAGTAGAAGAAAAACGGAAAGCGCGGTTTATGTGTGTAGGCGAATTCGATGCCGCTCGCTTTTAATGAACGAATCAGTGCTTTTGGCAAGCCGAAGCTTCCGACCCAATCGACGAGAAGGCGGACGCGAACCCCTTCCTTTGCTTTTTGTTTTAGCAATTGAAAAAACGGTTCGCTCGTCTCATCATCTTTAATGATGTAAAACAAAATGTGAATATGGTGTTTCGCCTGGCGAATCTCCGCAAAATAATCGGAAAAAAGATGCGTTCCGTTGATAAAAAAAGAAATACCGCTATGGCGCCGCGGATAGACGATTTTTTTGTTTTTATGTTGGAAAATGAACGTTCCGAGCTTGTCATCAAGAAATATTAGCGCTAATATAATAACAATAACGAAAAATACAATCATTTCTTCCCCTCCTGATTACATCGCTAATTATTAATGTACCCAGCGCATGCAAAAAATACTAGGACAGTTTGTAAAAACATTGTTGACTGAATGCTCATTCATTATGTAAAATAGATGCAAGGTCATAATTCTGAAAATTTATTTTGTTGTCAATATTTTTTGATTGGCATCTTATCGATTTAAAGGGGGAAGGGGAGAGAGGCATGAATTCTCTATTAGTGATCAACTTTCTTGCGTTTTTGCTTGTAACCGCTTACGCTGTCTACTTGTTTGCCTACGTGGTGAAAACGCGGGCGATATATATTAAGCTCGGCAAAAAAGTCGAGTTTGATGAAAAAGTAAAAGAGCGTCTGCAAAAAATCTGGGTCAATGTTTTTGGCCAGAAAAAGCTGCTGAAAGACAAAAAAAGCGGTATCATTCACGTCATCTTTTTCTACGGCTTTATTCTTGTGCAATTTGGAGCGATTGACTTTATCATCAAAGGTCTCGTTCCTGGGGCACATCTGCCGCTAGGCCCGCTTTATCCAGGGTTCACATTTTTCCAGGAAATTGTAACCTTGCTTATTTTGATTGCCGTATTGGCTGCGTTTTACCGTCGTTATATTGAAAAGCTCGTTCGTTTAAAACGGGATTTTAAAGCTGGTTTAGTGCTCATCTTTATCGGCGGGTTAATGCTTTCCGTTTTGTTTGGCAACGGCATGGCCATGATTTGGCATGGGGAAGAAGCAATGTGGAGCGAACCAGTCGCGTCATTCATCGCCGGCGCGTTCGGCTGGGTTGGCGAAACCGGAGCTGCTGTCTTGTTCTTTATCGCTTGGTGGATTCATTTGTTGATTTTGCTTACTTTCTTAGTATACGTACCGCAGTCGAAGCACGCTCACTTGATTGCCGCGCCGATTAACGTGTTTTTCAGCCGTTTGTCGCGGCCGAAATTATCGAAAATCGACTTTGAAGATGAAACGCAGGAATCGTTTGGCGTCGGAAAAATTGAAGACTTTACACAAAAACAGCTTATCGATTTATATGCTTGTGTGGAGTGCGGACGATGCACGAGCATGTGTCCGGCTACTGGAACCGGGAAAATGCTGTCGCCAATGGATTTGATTTTAAAACTGCGCGACCACCTGACCGAAAAAGGAGCGGCCGTTACGTCCCGCGCTCCGTGGGTGCCGACGTTTGCCTTTAAAAACACGAGAGGCAACCAATTGGCGTTTGCCGCGCAAGGTGTACAAGAGCAAGCAGCGGCGCTGGAGATGCCAAGTTTGATCGGCGACGTCATTACGGAAGAGGAAATTTGGGCCTGTACGACATGCCGCAACTGTGAAGACCAATGTCCGGTCATGAACGAGCATGTAGACAAAATTATTGACTTGCGCCGCTATCTTGTGCTGACGGAAGGAAGAATGAACCCGGATGCGCAGCGGGCGATGACCAACATTGAACGCCAAGGAAACCCATGGGGACTCAACCGCAAAGAGAGAGAAAACTGGCGCGAGCTTCGCGATGATGTGCAAGTTCCGACAGTCAAAGAAATGAACAAAGCCGGCGAGGAGTTCGAATATTTATTCTGGGTCGGCTCAATGGGCTCGTTTGACAACCGCAGCCAAAAAATCGCTTTGGCGTTTGCGAAATTGTTAAATGAAGCAGGAGTGAAGTTTGCGATTTTAGGAAATAAAGAGAAAAACTCAGGCGATACGCCGCGCCGCTTAGGAAACGAGTTTTTATTCCAGGAACTCGCGGCCAACAATATCGCGGAATTTGAAAAAGCGGGTGTGAAAAAGATTGTGACGATCGACCCGCATGCGTACAACACGTTTAAAAACGAATATCCGGATTTCGGCTTTGAAGCGGAAGTATACCATCATACTGAACTGCTCGCGAAGTTGATTGACGAAGGCCGATTGGTGCCGAAATATGAAGTAAAAGAACGAGTGACGTTCCATGATTCCTGTTATTTAGGACGCTACAACGACGTGTATGACGCGCCGCGCAAAATTTTGCAGGCGATTCCGGGCGTCGAGGTCGTCGAAATGGAACGCAACCGCGAGCGCGGCATGTGCTGCGGCGCCGGCGGTGGCTTGATGTGGATGGAAGAAACGACAGGCAACCGCATCAACGTAGCCCGCACCGAACAGGCGCTTGCCGTCAACCCAACGGTCATCAGCGCTGGTTGTCCGTACTGCTTAACGATGCTCACGGACGGCACAAAAGCAAAAGAAGTCGAAGACAAAGTTTCGACTTACGATGTGGCCGAATTGCTGGCGAAATCGGTCTTTGGCGAAGCGAAAGAAGCTGTCTCTTAAAAAAAATTGAATATATAATTCCTATTTTTTAAAATAATTAGTATAATAGATAGAGAGGGTGTGCGTTCGTGTACACCTTCTCTTTACCACCTTTATCGAGCGAGCGTTCAGTCTGTATTGTTGTAATCGCTTTCTTGTTACGGTGGAAGATCACAGAGGGGGAGAGGTTTCATGGGAAAAACAGTGATTGTAAGCGGTGTACGGACACCGTTTGGCAAATTTGGCGGCGCCTTGCAGTCGCTGACGGCTGCCGAACTTGGCGGCATTGCAGTGAAAGAAGCGCTGGCGCGCGCCAACATTAGCGGAGAACAAATCGATCAAGTCATTTTAGGGACCGTCCTGCAAGGCGGACAAGGGCAGCTGCCATCCCGCCAAGCGATGCGCCATGCCGGAATTCCGTGGGAAGTGCGCACGGAAACGATTAATAAAGTATGTGCTTCCGGCATGCGGGCGGTAACGCTTGGTGACCAAATCATCCGCCTCGGCGAAGCGGAAGTAGTTGTCGCCGGCGGTATGGAATCGATGAGCAACGCACCGTATATATTGCCGAAAGCGCGCTGGGGCTTGCGGATGGGCGACGGCGCTGTCAAAGATTTAATGGTGTATGACGGATTAACATGTAGTTTCACCGGTGTGCATATGGGTATTTACGGCGGTGAAACGGCGAAAGAATTAGGCATTTCCCGCGAGGAACAAGACAAATGGGCGTACCGCAGCCATCAGCGAGCCATCGCTGCGATGGAAGCGGGATTATTAGCCGAAGAAATCGTACCGGTCGCAGTACCGCAGCGAAAAGGCGAACCAATACTTGTCGAGCACGATGAGTCGCCAAGAAAAGATACGTCGCTCGAAAAGCTGGCCAAACTTCCACCAGTTTTTGATCCGCAAGGAACGGTGACAGCCGGAAACGCACCAGGCGTCAATGATGGAGCCGCCGCGCTTGTCCTGATGAGCGAAGAGCGCGCTGCCCGCGAAGGAATTCAACCGCTTGCGACGATTTTGGCGCATACGGCGATTGCCGTAGAGGCAAAAGATTTTCCGAAAACGCCGGGGCTTGTCATTAACGAATTGCTGCGCAAAACCGGAAAAACAGTCCATGACATCGATTTATTTGAAATTAACGAAGCGTTTGCTGCTGTAGCGCTTGCGAGCATCCAAATCGCAGACATCGATCCGGAAAAAGTGAACGTCAACGGCGGCGCGGTCGCATTAGGCCATCCGATCGGCGCCAGCGGCGCGCGTATTATCATTACCCTGATCCACGAATTGAAACGCCGTGGCGGCGGCATCGGCATTGCCGCGATTTGCAGCGGCGGCGGCCAAGGCGACGCCATTATGGTACAAGTATAGAAAAGCGTAGGGCGCCGCCGGAGTTGGACAATCAAGAAAAGCCGAGGCGGCGCGCTATTTCCGTCAGATAAATCATTGTACTTGATTTTGAAACAACGAAAGACAGGGGATGTGGAAACTATGGATGTAAAAACGATTATGGTTATCGGTGCCGGGCAAATGGGCTCGGGTATTGCTCAAGTATGCGCGATGGCGGGATATGATGTTTTCCTGCATGACATCAGTCAGGCGCAAATCGATAAAGGGCTTACCAATATTGAAAAATTATTATCCCGTCAAGTAGAAAAAGGGAAAATGACGGAAGAGGAAAAAGCGGCGACATTGGAGCGCCTCACTCCTTCCACCGATTTACAAAACGCGGCGAAAGCTGATTTAGTCATTGAAGCGGTCGTCGAAAACATGGATGTGAAAACAAAATTGTTTGCCGAGCTCGATCAAATCGCTCCGCCGCATACGATTTTGGCAACAAACACGTCTTCGCTGCCAATTACGGAAATCGCGGCGGCGACAAAACGTCCAGAAAAAGTAATCGGCATGCACTTTATGAATCCGGTTCCGGTCATGAAGTTAGTCGAAATTATCCGCGGGCTGGCGACGGCGGATGAGGTGTATGAGACGATTGAAGCGATTACGCGCAAGCTCAATAAAGTTCCCGTTGAAGTCAACGACTTCCCAGGCTTTATCTCCAACCGTGTCTTGATGCCGATGATTAATGAAGCGATTTATGCGTTGTATGAAGGTGTTGCGACGAAAGAAGCGATTGATGAAGTAATGAAGCTTGGCATGAACCATCCGATGGGTCCATTAACATTAGCTGATTTTATCGGGCTAGACACGTGCTTGTACATTATGGAAACGCTTCATGAAGGGTTTGGCGATGATAAATACCGCCCATGCCCGTTATTGCGCAAATACGTGAAAGCCGGCTGGCTCGGCCGTAAGACAGGAAGAGGATTTTACACATACGAATAATCAGCAAAGAAGGTGGCATACATGAATTTACACTTTACTGAAGAGCAAGAAATGATGCGGAAAATGGTACAAGAATTCGCGCAAACGGAAATCGCGCCGTTTGTGGAACGCATGGAGCAAGGCGAGTTTCCGCGCCCGATTTTAAACAAAATGGCCGAGTTAGGGCTGATGGGCATTACCGTTCCGGAAGAGTACGGCGGCGCGGGTATGGACTTTGTTTCCTACATTATCGCCATCCATGAAATTTCCAAAGTCAGCGCCACAGTCGGCGTCATTTTATCGGTGCATACGTCAGTCGGCACCAATCCGATTTTATACTTCGGAACGGAGGAGCAAAAGAAAAAATATGTGCCGAAGCTGGCCAGCGGCGAGTACCTAGGGGCGTTTTGCCTCACCGAACCGAGCGCCGGCTCGGACGCGAAAAGTTTAAAAACGAAAGCGGTCCGCCAGGGCGACCATTACATTTTAAACGGTTCGAAAATTTTCATCACCAACGGCGGCGAGGCGGATACGTACATCGTCTTTGCCCGCACGGATCCAAATGAAAAAGGCAGCCGCGGCATTTCCGCCTTTATCGTCGAAAAAGATACGCCGGGATTTATCATCGGCAAAGACGAGAAAAAAATGGGGCTGCACGGTTCACGGACGGTACAAATTACTCTCGAAGACGCGAAAGTGCCGGCAGAAAACTTGCTTGGCGAAGAAGGGCAAGGCTTTAAAATCGCGATGGCGAACCTCGATGTCGGACGCATTGGCATCGCCGCGCAATCGCTTGGCATTGCCGAAGCGGCGTTAGAACATGCGACCGCTTATGCGAAAGAACGCATCCAGTTTGGCAAGCCGATCGCCGAACAGCAAGGCGTTGCTTTTAAGCTCGCTGATATGGCGACAGCGGTCGAAGCGGCAAAACTGCTTGTCTATCGCGCGGCATTTTTGCGGGCGCAAGGCTTGCCATGCGGAAAAGAGGCTTCGATGGCGAAATTGTTTGCCTCAAGAACGGCGATGGAAAACGCGATCGAAGCGGTGCAAATTTTCGGAGGCAACGGCTATACGAAAGATTATCCGGTTGAGCGGCTGTTCCGCGATGCGAAAATTTGTGAGATTTACGAAGGAACAAGCGAAATTCAACGTTTGGTCATTAGCAAATACTTGACGAAAGAGTAAGGAAAACAAGCGGTTCGAACCGCTTTGCCACCTGCACGGGTGATACACATGCCGAAAACGGAGAAAATTGCGGGCAATCGATAGCCTCGGGCCGTTCTTGCCGCGCAGCGCGGCGGAACGCGGGCTAGCAGGCAATTGCTAACCATCAGCATATACAAATGGGGGATCAGGATTATGAATTTTCAATTAAGCGAAGAACATGAAATGATACGAAAAATGGTACGCGAGTTTGCCGAAAACGAAGTGGCGCCGACAGCAGCGGAACGGGATGAAGAAGAACGGTTTGACCGAGAAATTTTTAATAAAATGGCGGAATTAGGTCTTACCGGAATTCCGTGGCCAGAAGAGTACGGCGGCATCGGCAGCGACTATTTGGCATATGTCATTGCGGTGGAAGAATTGTCAAAAGTATGCGCTTCTACTGGAGTTACGCTATCGGCGCATATTTCCCTTGCGAGCTGGCCGATCTACAAATTCGGCACGGAAGAACAAAAGCAAAAATACTTGCGCGCCCTCGCGACAGGGGAAAAGCTCGGCGCGTACGGCCTTTCCGAGCCGGGAGCTGGTTCGGACGTCTCCTCGATGAAAACGAGAGCGGTGCGCGACGGCGATTACTATGTATTAAACGGTTCAAAAGTATGGATCACGAACGGCGGTGAAGCGGAAATTTACGTCGTCTTTGCCGTTACCGACCCGGAAAAACGCCATAAAGGCATCAGCGCGTTTATTGTCGAAAAAGGCACGCCGGGATTTTCGATCGGCAAAAAAGAGAAAAAGCTCGGCATTCGTTCTTCGCCGACAACCGAGCTTATTTTTGAAGACTGCCGCATTCCGAAAGAAAATCTTCTCGGGCAAGAAGGGGAAGGCTTTAAAATCGCGATGATGACGCTTGACGGCGGCCGCAACGGCATTGCGGCGCAAGCGGTCGGCATCGCCCAAGGAGCGTTAGACGCAGCGGTTGAATACGCCAAACAACGGGTGCAATTCGGCAAGCCGATCGCCGAGCAACAAGGCGTGGCCTTTAAATTGGCCGACATGGCAACGGCGATTGAAGCGGCGCGCTTGCTGACGTATCAAGCGGCATGGCTCGAATCCAACGGCCTGCCGTACGGCAAAGCATCAGCGATGGCGAAACTGTTTGCCGGCGATACGGCGATGAAAGTAACGGTCGATGCCGTGCAAATTTTCGGCGGCTACGGTTATACGAAAGACTATCCGGTTGAACGGTTTATGCGCGATGCGAAAATTACGCAAATTTACGAAGGAACGCAAGAAATTCAGCGTCTTGTTATTTCGCGGATGCTTACTAGATAAGCATCCGCGTCATTGCAGGTGGTCAAGATGAAAAAACGGGAAGTGATCGCATCCGTCAAAGATGAAAAACTTGTTAAAAAACGCCGCAACCAAATGATTAAAGGAGCGATTTCCCTGTTTAAACAAAAAGGATTTCACCAGACGACAACAAGGGAAATCGCCAAAGCATCGGGATTTAGCATCGGCACGCTCTATGAATATATTCGCAAAAAAGAAGACATCCTCTATCTCGTTTGCGACCGCATTTATGATGAAGTACGCGAACGGATGGAAAAAGATATCGGCACCCACCATGGCACGATCGAAAGCTTTAAGCTAGCGATCGCCCGCTATTTCAAAGTCATCGACGATTTGCAAGATGAAGTGCTCGTTATGTATCAGGAAGTGAAATCGCTCAGCAAAGAATCGCTGGTATACGTGCTCAACAAGGAAATCCAAATGGTCGGCATGTTTGAAAACATTTTGCAGACATGCGTCAACAACGGTGTATTTCAGCTGACGGAGGAAGAAATCAAACTGTTCGCTCATGACATTTTCGTGCTGGGACAAATGTGGGCGTTCCGCCGCTGGGCGCTGAAAAAAATGTGTACGCTTGATGAATATATCGAACTGCAGACGGAATTGCTGCTAAAGGGAATTATGGAGAAACGGTCATCATGATTAAAGGGGGAGGAAAGGATGGCACATATTTATCGTCCGAAACATCATGTTCGCTTTGTGACGGCATCAAGCTTATTTGATGGCCACGACGCGTCGATTAACATCATGCGCCGCATTTTGCAGGCAAGCGGCGCGGAAGTCATTCATTTAGGGCACAACCGTTCCGTTGATGAAATTGTCAATGCCGCGATCCAGGAGGATGTGCAAGGAATTGCTGTCTCTTCTTATCAAGGCGGGCATATGGAATTTTTTAAATATATGTACGACCTGTTGCAAGAGCGCGGCGCTTCCCATATCCGCATTTACGGAGGCGGAGGCGGCGTCATTATTCCACGCGAAATCAAGGAGCTGCATGAATACGGCATCGCCCGCATCTTTTCACCGGAAGACGGCCGCCGTTTTGGGCTGCAAGGCATGATTAACATTATGCTCGAAGAATGCGATTTTCCGACCGTTACCGAAATCACCGATGAATTAGAACGGCTGCCAAATGGAGATGTCCAAGCGGTGGCGCGGTTAATCACGTTATGCGAAAGCCGCGTCGATGCTTCGAGCGAAGCAGCGGCAGCGGCGGAGGCGGCGCTCGAAAAAGTGAAAGAGATGACCAAAGCGGTGCCGGTTCTCGGCATTACCGGCACGGGCGGAGCGGGGAAAAGCTCGCTGACTGATGAGTTAGTGCGCCGTTTCTTAAACGAAATTCCGGATATCAAAATCGCGATTTTATCGATTGATCCGACGAAACAAAAAACGGGCGGAGCCCTGCTTGGCGACCGCATCCGTATGAATTCGATCAACTCGCCGCGTGTCTATATGCGCAGCCTGGCGACGCGCAACTCCCGCTCGGAGCTGTCGCTTGCGATTCGCGATGCCATTTCTGTCGTCAAAGCGGCGGGCTTTGATTTAATTATCGTCGAAACGAGCGGAATCGGCCAAGGCGATGCGGCGATTACGGAAGTATGCGATATCTCGATGTATGTGATGACGAGCGAATACGGCGCGCCAACGCAGCTCGAGAAAATCGATATGATTGACTACGCCGATTTAATCGTCATCAACAAATTTGAGCGCGAAGGGTCGGAAGACGCGAAACGCCAAGTGCAAAAACAATATCAGCGCAGCCACCAGCTATTTGATAAAGACCTTTCCGAAATGCCAGTCTACGGCACGATCGCCAGCCAATTTAACGATCCGGGAACGAACACTCTATTTGTCGCTCTGGTCAACCTGATTAATCAAAAAGCAGGAACGAACTGGAAAACGGATTTGAAAACGGTAGCGAACGTCGAAAAGCATAACGTCATCATTCCAAGTGAACGGCGCCATTACTTGCGGGAAATTACGGAAACGGTCCGCAACTATCATAAGCGCGTCGAACAACAGTCCGAAATCGCGCGCCGTCTTTTCCAAATTGAAGGGGCGATCGAAGCGGCAAAAGAACGCGGTGAAAGCGAAGAAGTGATCGCGGCGCTCGAGACGCTCAAGCAGCATTACGAAAACGAACTCACGCCGGAATCGAAACGAATCCTTGCCTCATGGGAAGATTTGAAGGCGAAATATGCAGGGAAACAGTTTGTGACAAAAGTGCGCGATAAGGAAATTGTCACCGAATTAACGACAAAAAGCTTGTCCGGACTCGATATTCCGAAAGTAGCGCTGCCGAAATTTAAAGATTACGGCGAAATTTTGCGTTGGGTGTACAAAGAAAACGTTCCAGGCTCGTTCCCATATACAGCTGGCGTCTTTCCGTTTAAGCGGCAAGGCGAAGATCCAAAACGGCAGTTTGCCGGCGAGGGCACGCCGGAGCGGACGAATCGCCGCTTCCATTACCTCTGCAAAGAAGATAAAGCAAAGCGGTTAAGCACCGCGTTCGATTCGGTCACGCTGTATGGCCAAGACCCAGACTATCGCCCAGACATTTTCGGCAAAGTTGGCGAAAGCGGGGTCAGCGTCTGTACGCTCGATGATATGAAAAAGCTGTATAAAGGCTTTGACTTGTGCGACCCGCTGACATCGGTATCGATGACGATCAACGGTCCGGCGCCGATTATTTTAGCGATGTTTATGAACACGGCGATCGACCAGCAAGTCGAAAAGCGGGAAAAAGAGCTGGGACGTCCGCTGACGAAAGAAGAATACGAAGAAGTAAAAGCGTACACGCTGCAAACGGTGCGCGGTACGGTCCAGGCCGATATTTTAAAAGAAGACCAAGGGCAAAATACGTGTATTTTCTCGACCGATTTCGCCTTGAAAATGATGGGCGACATTCAAGAATATTTTATTAAACATAAAGTTCGCAACTATTATTCCGTATCGATCTCCGGCTACCATATCGCCGAAGCGGGCGCCAATCCGATTACCCAGCTCGCGTTTACGCTCGCCAACGGCTTTACGTACGTCGAATATTATTTAAGCCGCGGCATGAAAATCGATGATTTCGCGCCAAACCTTTCCTTCTTCTTCAGCAACGGTCTAGATCCGGAATACTCGGTGATCGGCCGTGTGGCGCGCCGCATTTGGGCGATCGTCATGCGCGAAAAATACGGAGCAAATGAACGAAGCCAAAAATTAAAATACCATATCCAAACATCCGGACGTTCGCTCCACGCGCAAGAAATCGATTTTAACGATATCCGCACGACGCTGCAGGCGTTAATAGCGATTTACGATAACTGTAACTCGCTCCATACAAACGCCTATGACGAAGCGATCACCACACCGACCGAGGAGTCGGTCCGTCGCGCGATGGCGATCCAGCTCATCATCACGAAAGAGTTTGGCTTGGCGAAAAACGAAAATCCGCTCCAAGGTTCATTCATTATCGAGGAGCTGACCGATTTAGTCGAAGAAGCAGTATTACGGGAATTTGAGCGTATCAACGACCGCGGCGGCGTGCTCGGCGCGATGGAAATGCAGTATCAGCGCGGAAAAATTCAAGAAGAATCGATGTATTACGAAATGAAAAAACATAGCGGCGAACTTCCGATCATCGGCGTCAATACGTTCCTCAATCCGAATCCGCCATCGGAAGAGGAGTTGAACAATATACAACTCGCGCGCGCAACATATGAAGAAAAAGAATTGCAAATTAAAAACTTGCGTGAATTCCAAGAGAGAAATAAAGATAAGGTAGAGGCGGCGCTAGAGCGCCTTAAACAGGTAGCGGTAAGCGGCGGCAATATTTTTGAAGAGTTAATGGAAACAGTAAAAGTTGCCAGCCTCGGGCAAATTACGCGCGCCCTTTATGAAGTGGGCGGGCAATACCGCCGCAACATGTAATGCGAAAAAAGGAAATCGCTTGCCGATTTCCTTTTTTCGTGCCAGAAAACGAGAACCGGCCGCGGAAAATGTACGTGAGGGCAATGATCCGTAGCCCTATAAAACATCCAAGCCGAAAATGTGCATTTTTTTCTGCAAATATCTAGCATAAACAGCGAGAATTTGTTTATAATGAATGGTATGTATTCAACTCGCATTCATTCGTTAGTTTATTACATAGAAGGGGAGTGCTGAATTTGATTCTGCAGCAATACTCTCAAGAGGAATTGCAGGAAATGGCATTTGTGGAACTGGCTAGTCTCATTTTATTAGAAAAAAGGGAAGCGTTGTCGTTCCAACAGCTTGTAGACGAAGTTGCTGCGCTAGTTGGTTTATCGGAGCAGGAAGTGAAACAGCGGCTTGCTCAGTATTATACAGATTTAAATATTGACGGCCGTTTTATTTGTGTCGGGGAAAATCTCTGGGGGCTGCGTGCTTGGTATCCGTTTGATCAAACGGAAGACGAAACGGTCATGGTGTCGAAGCCGAAGAAGAAGAAAAAAGCGCTTGATGATGAGTATGATGATTACGATGATCTTCTTGATGAAGAAGATATCGATTACGATGATCTCGATGAATATGACGAGGACGATCTCGATTTGGATGAAGATGAGCTTCTTGAGGACGACGAATTCGATCTCGACGATGATGTTGCATTTGACGATGAGATTCTTGACAATGACGAGTTTGACTTAGAAGATGATGAGCTAGACGAAGAGCTCGAGATCGATGACCCTGAAGAAGAAGAATAATATTCTCTTGACTTTACCAATAGAACTAGATAGAATTTTATTTGGGCTCTTAAAAACAGGAAAAACTATACCGCTCCCTTACATACTTGTAAGCGGAGCGTTTTTTATTTGTGTCATTGGCACACACTGAAACTGTTACATGTAATTTGCTCAAGGGGGAAGACAAGATGACAAAATATATTTTTGTGACTGGCGGTGTCGTATCCTCGTTAGGAAAAGGGATTACCGCGGCATCGTTAGGCCGGTTGTTAAAAAACCGCGGATTAAATGTCACAATCCAGAAGTTTGACCCGTATATTAACGTCGACCCGGGAACGATGAGTCCGTATCAGCACGGTGAGGTGTTTGTGACGGACGACGGCGCGGAAACGGACCTAGATTTAGGGCACTACGAACGTTTTATCGATATTAATTTAAACAAATACAGCAATGTCACGACTGGAAAAATTTATTCTGCTGTGATCAGAAAAGAGCGCCGCGGCGACTACTTGGGCGGGACGGTGCAAGTCATTCCGCACATCACGAACGAAATTAAAGAACGGGTCTTCCGTGCCGGCCGCGAAACGAACGCTGATGTCGTCATTACGGAAATCGGCGGCACGGTCGGCGATATCGAGTCGTTGCCGTTTTTAGAAGCGATCCGCCAAATAAAAAGCGACATTGGTCGCGAAAACGTCATGTACATTCATTGCACGCTTGTTCCGTATATTAAAGCGGCTGGCGAAATGAAAACAAAACCGACGCAGCATAGTGTCAAAGAACTGCGCAGCCTCGGCATTCAGCCAAACGTCATCGTCGTCCGCACGGAAATGCCAATGCCGCAAGAAATGAAAGAGAAAATCGCGCTATTTTGCGATATTGATCCGAAAGCGGTCATTGAAGCGCGCGACGCCGATACCCTGTACGCGGTTCCATTGATGCTTCAGGAGCAAAAACTCGACCAAATCGTTTGCGAACATTTGAAGCTCGACTGCAAGGAAGCGGACATGACGGAATGGAAGGCGCTGGTGGAAAAAGTGCGCAATTTGTCGCGGACAACGAAAATTGCGCTGGTCGGGAAATATGTCGAATTGCAAGACGCATACATTTCCGTCGTCGAAGCGCTGCGCCATGCCGGCTATGTATTTGACACCGATATCGAGATTAAATGGATTAACTCTGAACATGTCAATCGGGAAAACGTCGCCGAATTGTTAGGCGATGCGGACGGCATTCTCGTGCCGGGCGGATTCGGTGACCGCGGCATTGAAGGAAAAATTGAAGCGATCCGCTACGCGCGCGAGCAAAAAGTGCCGTTCCTTGGCATTTGCCTCGGCATGCAGCTTGCTTCGATCGAATTTGCCCGCAATGTCGTTGGGCTAAAAGAGGCGCATTCCGCGGAATTTGACCCAAATACGCCGCATCCGATCATCGATTTGTTGCCGGAACAAAAGGATATCGAAGATTTAGGCGGTACGCTGCGTCTCGGTTTATATCCTTGCAAGCTTCAAGAAGGAACGCTTGCTTATGCAGCGTATCAAGATGAAGTGATTTACGAACGCCATCGTCACCGTTATGAATTTAACAATCATTACCGACAAATGATGGAGCAGCACGGCTTCGTCTTTTCGGGTACAAGTCCGGACGGCCGGCTTGTTGAAATCATTGAGCTAAAAGACCATCCATGGTTTGTCGCCGCCCAATTCCATCCAGAATTTACATCACGGCCGACAAGACCGCAGCCATTGTTCCGCGAATTTGTTAAAGCGTCACTAAAGCAATAACGGCGCAAAGCGAAACAGGACTATCTTGCATACGGCGAGATAGTCCTGTTTGTTTACTATTCATATTCTTCTAAAATGTCATCCATCGTAAGCAGCAGGCAATAGTAGGCAAACGAAGCGGCAATCACCGTCGGCATGCCGATGCGGCTGCCATCTTCCTTCGGCACGACCGGCTTCAGCAGTTTGCTGTCGATATGGACATCCACGATGTCAGCCAGTGACGGCTCGTCTTTCACCAAAGCAGAAATGGCGACGATCTCCGCCCCTTCGTTTTTTAATTGTTCCGCAAGACGAACCGCATCGTTATCATTGGAAAATCGCGCAATCAATAGAATGCGGTCCGTTTCATCAATGTCATCGCGCAGGCGACCGTTTTCCATTAAACGGGCTGCTCTTGGCAACGGATCCGGTCCGTAAAGCGCCTCGATCACGACCGCCTCCATTTCTCCAACACCGTGAAGCAAAATGCGCCCGTCGCCGATCACCGCCTGCGCGAGCAGACGCGCTCCGTCTTCGAGCGCCAGCTCTTCTTCCGCGGCAATTTTTTGCAAAAAGCCGATTGTTTGTGTCGCGAAAATTTTCACTATTTGTCCTCCCTTCGTTGCCTATTATATAAAAACATTGAACAGATGGGAATTTGGCGAAATCGCGAAAAAAGCGGCAGGAAAATAGTAGGGAAATGCGAAACTATTAACGTTGAAGAAAAAACAATGAATTGAGGTGCATAATAGAATGAGTAACAAAATTTTAATTGTCGATGACCAATACGGAATCCGCATTTTATTAAACGAAGTGTTTCAGCGGGAAGGCTATACGACATACCAAGCGGCAAACGGGATGCAGGCGCTCGAAATTGTCCGCAAACACCGGCCTGATCTAGTGTTATTGGATATGAAAATACCTGGCATGGACGGCATTGAAATATTAAAGCGGTTAAAAGAAATTGATTCCGATATTAAAGTCATTATTATGACCGCTTACGGAGAGCTTGATATGATTCAGGAAACAAAGGAATTAGGAGCGATTATGCATTTTGCCAAACCGTTTGATATTGACGATTTGCGCGCGGCGGTAAAGAAACATTTAGTGTCATAAATTTGTCTAAAGTGACAATGTTGCTGTTTTCTTTGTAAGTTGGTATGCTTATAACGTAGGACAATTTTACGCCTTTCGTACATATTCCCGTTGGAATGACGCATAGCTATGTTTGGGAAAGGCGATGACGTTAGAGCATAAGGAGGATTTTGCAATGCCTTTAGTATCAATGACAGAAATGCTGAACAAAGCGTTGCGCGAAAAGTACGCTGTCGGCCAATTTAACATTAACAACTTGGAGTGGACACAGGCGATTTTAGCGGCGGCGGAAGAAGAAAAATCGCCGGTCATCCTCGGCGTGTCTGAAGGTGCGGCGCGTTACATGAGCGGTTTTAAAACGGTCGTCAATATGGTTAAAGGCTTGATGGAAGACATGAATATTACCGTTCCGGTGGCGATCCACCTCGATCATGGCTCCAGCTTTGAAAAATGTAAGGCAGCTATTGACGCCGGTTTTACTTCCGTTATGATAGACGCCTCCCATCATCCGTTTGAAGAAAACGTCAAAATCACTTTGCAAGTCGTCGAATACGCACATGCGCGCGGCGTATCGGTAGAAGCGGAGCTAGGAACGGTCGGCGGACAGGAAGACGATGTCATCGGTGAGAGCATTATTTATGCGGATCCGAAAGAATGTGAAGAATTAGTCAAACGGACAGGCATTGACTGTTTAGCCCCTGCTTTAGGTTCGGTGCACGGTCCATACAAAGGAGAGCCAAAGCTGGGATTCGCCGAAATGGAGCAAATTCGCGATTTAACCGGCATTCCGCTCGTGCTGCACGGCGGTACAGGCATCCCGACCGAACAAATTCAACGCGCCATTTCCCTTGGCACATCAAAAATTAACGTCAATACGGAAAACCAAATCGCGTTTACAAAAGTCGTCCGCGAACTGTTGGCGAAAGACGAAAAAGTATATGATCCGCGCAAAATTATCGGCCCAGGCCGCGACGCGATTAAAGCGACGGTCATTGGGAAAATTCGCGAATTTGGCTCTTCTGGAAAAGCAGTACAATAAACGGCAAAAAAGAAAAACCGCTTGACGGGTGACGTCACTGCGGTTTCTCTTTCTTGCTCCATCAAGGATAAGGGAGGATACCGCTATGAAGTTTTTTATCGATACAGCCAATTTGGAAGAAATTAAAAAGGCGAATGAGCTTGGCATTTTAGCCGGAGTGACGACCAACCCGAGCCTTGTTGCCAAAGAAAACGTTTCGTTTCATGACCGCCTTCGCGAAATTACGTCCATTGTATCAGGATCGGTAAGCGCGGAAGTCATTTCCACCGATGCGGCAGGAATGATTGAAGAAGGCGAAGAATTGGCGAAAATTGCGCCAAACATTACGATTAAAGTGCCGATGACGCCGGAAGGGCTGAAAGCGGTAAAAGTGTTTAGCGAAAAAGGCATTAAGACGAATGTAACACTAGTGTTCACCGCCAACCAAGCGCTGCTGGCAGCACGTGCTGGAGCAACGTACGTATCCCCGTTTCTCGGCCGTTTAGACGATATCGGTCATAACGGTTTCGAGCTGATTTCCACGATCGCCGACATTTTCAATATCCACGGAATTGACACAGAAATTATCGCAGCATCGATTCGCCATCCGCTTCATGTGACAGAAGCAGCGTTAAGAGGGGCACATATCGCGACGGTTCCGTACAAGGTATTGATGCAATTGTTTAACCATCCGTTGACAGATCAAGGGATTGAAAAATTTTTGGCTGACTGGAACCGGCAAAAACAGCAGTGAACAGATAGCGATAACTGTAACTTGATGTTTCGTCTGCCTTGTATCCAAAGAATTTTCGGCTGTCGGCAACCGAACAGCAGCCCGCCTTGCCGACAATTTGTCTGCAAGCCACTAGTGACGCATAACGTGATGGAGGCAAGTCGCTGACTTGCCTTCAGCAAAAAACGATATGAAAAATCCATCAGAAGTCCAGTCTTCAAGAAACCTACTATATTTTGCCGCCGTTTTTGGATAGCGAACGGCAATCAGCATAAATAGCAGTCAACTTCTCATCAAAGAAGGGAGACTATAATGGAAAAAATCAAAATTATTGGCGGGGATCCGCTGCAAGGAACCATTAAGGTAAGCGGCGCGAAAAACAGCGCCGTCGCTTTGATTCCCGCGACGATTCTCGCTGATTCACCGGTTACGATCGAAGGACTGCCGGACATTTCTGATGTGCGCATTTTAGGAAGCTTAATTGAAGAAATTGGCGGATCGTTTCATTTTGACGGCAAAGAGGCGGTCATCGATCCGACAAATATGGTGTCGATGCCGCTGCCAAATGGAAAAGTAAAAAAATTACGCGCCTCGTATTATTTAATGGGAGCGATGCTCGGCCGCTTCAAAAAAGCGGTTGTCGGCTTGCCGGGCGGCTGCCATTTAGGTCCGCGCCCGATTGACCAGCATATTAAAGGCTTTGAGGCGTTAGGGGCGAAAGTAACGAACGAGCAAGGCGCAATTTATTTGCGTGCCGAAGAATTGCGCGGCGCCCGTATTTTTTTGGATGTTGTCAGCGTTGGTGCGACGATCAACATCATGTTGGCGGCAGTGCTCGCCAAAGGTCGGACGATTATTGAAAACGCTGCAAAAGAGCCGGAAATTATTGATGTGGCGACATTGCTTTCCAATATGGGCGCCAAAATTAAAGGCGCCGGAACGGACGTCATTCGCATCGATGGCGTCGAAAAATTATCGGGCTGCCGCCATTCCATTATTCCTGACCGCATTGAAGCCGGCACGTATATGATTGCCGCCGCGGCAATGGGAAAAGAAGTAATCGTCGATAACGTCATTCCGCAGCACGTCGAATCGTTGACCGCGAAATTGCGCGAAATGGGTGTTCGTGTGGAAACAAGCGATGATCAAATTCTCATCGCAGGCGTGCCGGAATTAAAAGCCGTCGATGTGAAAACGCTTGTATATCCAGGTTTTCCAACTGATTTACAGCAGCCGCTTACCGCACTTTTATGCAAAGCGCATGGCACAAGCGTTGTTACGGATACGATTTATAGCGCCCGCTTTAAACATGTTGATGAGCTTCGTCGCATGAATGCCAACATCAAGGTCGAAGGCCGTTCGGCGATCATCACCGGTCCTGTTCAACTGCAAGGGGCAAAAGTAAAAGCGAGCGATTTGCGCGCAGGCGCAGCGCTGGTCATTGCTGGTTTGATGGCAGAAGGGCTTACAGAAATTACCGGAGTCGAGCATATTGACCGCGGTTACAGCAATCTTGTCGAAAAGTTGACTAATATTGGGGCGACAATTTGGCGGGAAAAAATGACGGACGAAGAAATCGAACAGATCAAAAACGCATAAATCCAGGCAACAAAGGGAAGGGGAGAAGTTTTCATGGAAAGAAGTTTATCGATGGAGCTTGTTCGTGTCACCGAAGCAGCTGCCCTCGCTTCCGCTAGATGGATGGGGCGGGGCAAAAAGAACGAAGCGGATGATGCCGCCACATCGGCGATGCGCGATGTGTTTGATACGATTCCGATGAAAGGAACCGTAGTGATCGGAGAAGGAGAAATGGACGAAGCGCCGATGCTGTATATTGGTGAAAAACTTGGCAACGGTTACGGTCCGCGCGTCGATGTCGCTGTTGATCCGCTCGAAGGCACGAATATCGTTGCATCCGGCGGATGGAACGCCTTGGCCGTCGTCGCTGTCGCGGATCACGGCAATTTGCTGCATGCTCCTGACATGTACATGAATAAAATTGCCGTCGGTCCGGAAGCAGTAGGGATGATTGATATTGAAGCTCCGGTCATCGACAATTTAAAAGCGGTGGCGAAAGCGAAAAATAAAGACATTGAAGATGTTGTCGCCATCGTATTAAATCGTCCGCGCCACGAGCGGCTCATCGCTGAGCTACGCGAAGCAGGGGCACGCATCAAGCTGATTAATGACGGCGATGTTGCCGCTGCCATTAACACGGCATTCGACCATACCGGTGTCGATATTTTATTCGGTTCTGGCGGGGCACCGGAAGGGGTATTGGCGGCGGTCGCCTTGAAATGCCTCGGTGGCGAAATTCAAGGCAAGCTATTGCCACAAAATGACGCAGAAGTGGAACGATGCAAAAAAATGGGCATTGACGTCAACAAAGTGCTCCGTATGGAAGACTTAGTTAAAGGGGACGATGCGATTTTTGCCGCCACTGGTGTAACCGACGGAGAGCTGTTGCGCGGTGTGCAATTTAAAGGAGCATACGGCCTCACCCATTCCGTTGTCATGCGGGCTAAATCGGGAACGGTTCGCTTTATTGAAGGCCGGCACAGCTTAAAGAAAAAGCCGAACTTAGTCATTAAGTAAACGCACTGTCAGCGGGGGAGAAAGGACGATCTATCGCCCCTCCCCCGTTTGTCTTTATTGCGTAATAAAAAAACTATTGATTAAAAAACGGCAAAAAGGGTAAAATAGTCATGCTGCATGTGCATAAAAATAAGCTCTGCCATTCTACTTCCTTAATTTTTTAGCCTTCATCATCTTCCTTTTATCCCATCCGTTTGAATTTCGTAAAATGAAGAAACGTTCGGTGTGAAATATGGGAGAAAACGAAAAATTGCAAAAGTGTGGTGTCGAAATGGAGTTAACGCTTGCTACATTAGAAAACATGAAATTGAAAGAGCTTTATGAGCTCGCTCGTCAATATAAAATTTCGTATTACAGTAAACTGACAAAAAAAGAGCTTATTTTTGCTATTTTGAAAGCGCGTGCGGAACAAGACGGATTATTTTTTATGGAAGGCGTACTGGAAATCATTCCATCAGAAGGATTTGGCTTTTTGCGTCCTATCAACTATTCCCCAAGTTCGGAAGACATTTATATTTCCGCGTCACAAATCCGCCGTTTTGACTTGCGCAATGGGGATAAAGTATCGGGAAAAGTGCGCCCGCCAAAAGAAAATGAGCGTTATTTCGGATTGCTTCATGTCGAGGCAGTCAACGGCGAAGATCCGGAAGTCGCAAAAGAACGCGTCCACTTTCCGGCGCTGACGCCGCTATATCCAAACCGGCAAATGAAGTTGGAAACGACTCCGGACAAGCTTTCCACGAGAATCATCGATTTAATTGCCCCGGTCGGATTCGGACAGCGCGGGCTCATTGTCGCGCCGCCAAAAGCAGGGAAAACGATGCTGTTAAAAGAAATCGCCAACAGCATTACCACGAATCATCCAGAAGTAGAGCTGATCGTCCTCCTCATTGACGAACGGCCGGAAGAAGTAACCGATATTGAACGGTCCGTGCAAGGCGATGTCGTCAGTTCGACATTTGATGAAGTGCCGGAAAACCATATTAAAGTGGCTGAATTAGTGCTAGAACGCGCGATGCGCCTTGTCGAGCATAAGCGCGATGTCGTCATTCTTATGGACAGCATCACGCGGCTCGCGCGCGCCTATAACTTAGTCATCCCGCCGAGCGGCCGCACGCTGTCAGGAGGAATTGACCCGGCAGCGTTCCATCGCCCGAAGCGGTTTTTCGGGGCAGCCCGCAATATCGAAGAGGGCGGCAGCCTGACGATTTTAGCGACCGCGCTCATTGATACGGGTTCACGCATGGACGACGTCATTTACGAAGAATTTAAAGGCACAGGAAATATGGAGCTGCATCTCGATCGCTCGCTGGCAGAGCGCCGCATTTTCCCAGCCATCGATATCCGTCGTTCGGGCACGCGCAAAGAAGAGCTGCTCATTCCGAAAGAACATTTGGAAAAACTATGGGCGATTCGCAAAACGATGTCCGATTCCCCTGATTTCATCGAGCGGTTTTTAAATAAACTCCGCCGCACCCAATCCAACGAAGAGTTTTTTGCCATGTTGGATGAAGAATGGAAAAATGGAGGAATCACCCGTATATAAATAAAAGTGCTGGATTTTCCTTTCTGCTCTTATGAGGAAGGAAGAAGCTGGAGTAAATCACTAGTTGCAAAGAAACAGGAAAGTTGTTATAATGTTAGCATGTGTGTTTTGATAAACGCCAATTCATTTAATTGATATATCAACTCTGTTTCGAAATGATACAGGGCGGAAGGAGATGAAAAGAATGAAACCAGGAATTCATCCAGAGTACAAAAAAGTTATCGTACGCTGCGCGTGCGGAAACGAATTCGAAAGCGGTTCTGTAAAAGATGAAGTGCGTGTAGAAATCTGCTCAGAATGCCATCCATTCTATACAGGACGTCAAAAATTTGTTTCTGCAGCAGGACGTGTTGATAAATTCAACAAAAAATACGGCTTGAAATAAGAAAAGCGGAGGCGAGCCGCTTAACCGCGATGGGCAAATGTTCTTCGCCTGCAGGGGTGCTTGTCACCCCGAAGGCGAAGGTTATTTGACCCCGAGCGGTTGCGAGCCGAGCTAGACAATAAGAAAAGCGAAAGGCGCCTGCCCATCGGCGAAACGCGCTGGAGGACCCGCGAGGAGGCTATTGCCGCCGCAGCGGGGCCGAAGCGTCGCGAGCCGATGGCGCCCGAAGCTAGACAATGAAGAAAAGCGAAAGCCGCCGGAGCTAGACAGTAAAAAAAGCGGAGGGCGCCTGCCCATCGGCAGAAGCCATCACGTCCTAGCGCAATAAAATAAAAAAACAGGCAAGCGACTTGCTACTTGCCTGTTTTTTTATGTGAAAACAAGGTACAATAAAACATACATACGCCGGCAGACGAGAACGAAGGGAGAGGCATTTTTCATGTATATTATGAAACAGTCCGGCTGGTTGGAAGTCATTTGCGGAAGCATGTTTTCCGGAAAATCGGAAGAATTAATCCGCCGCGTGCGCCGCGCCCAGTTTGCTAAGCAGGAAGTGAAAGTGTTCAAGCCGACGATCGACAACCGTTACAGCGAAGAAGCGGTCGTATCGCATAACGGCAATTCGGTCATCGCTATTCCTGTTTCCTCACCAAAGGAAATATTTTCTCATATTTCCGAAAAAACCGATGTCATTGCCATCGATGAAGTGCAGTTTTTTTCCGCCGACATTGTCGATGTCGTGCAAACGTTGGCGGACCGCGGCTATCGCGTCATTGTCGCGGGGTTGGACCAAGATTTCCGCGGCGAGCCGTTTGGGCCGGTGCCAACATTAATGGCGGTTGCTGAATCGGTCACGAAACTGCAAGCCGTCTGCACTGTATGCGGCTCTCCGGCAAGCCGGACGCAGCGGCTCATTAACGGCGTTCCCGCCTCTTATGATGATCCCGTGATTTTAGTAGGCGCCAGCGAGTCATATGAACCGCGCTGCCGCCATCACCATGAAGTTCCTGGCAAACCGGTGAAAATGGATAAAACAAACCATCATTTCGCGCGATAAAACGGTGAATCCTACCATCTATATTTTGAAGCGTACGGGAAAACCTAACAGCAGGGAGGCGAAAAAAATGAGAAGCACACTGCTGTTAGGTTTTGTTCTTT
Organism: Parageobacillus genomosp. 1; assembly: GCF_000632515.1. Classification (GTDB taxonomy): domain Bacteria; phylum Bacillota; class Bacilli; order Bacillales; family Anoxybacillaceae; genus Saccharococcus. The sequence continues at coordinate 3,406,112 of NZ_CM002692.1, read as the reverse complement.
TGCTCTCCGCTTGCTCATTAAATCCGGATCATCCTTCATACCATCAGCAAAGCGAAGATCGCAACGGGACAAGGCTGATTACGGATGATAAAGCGCAAAGCGATTATGACCGCTATTTATATAATAACTTTGACGATCCGGAAAAAACGCGGCAAAATCCGAATTTCATTAGCATCACAGAAGGCAGCGAAAATAATCGCGCGGATGTCCGTAAAGCTGCCCAAGTCATTGAGACATATACCGATTACGAACCAGGATCCATCTGGATGAACGGAAACGATATGTATGTGACCGTCCACGTTCCTTCCACGATGCCAGAGGAAAAACGGCAAAAAGAGCAAAGACGGATTCATAAACTGCTTACAAAAGCCATTCCGACTTACGATATTCATGTACGCTTAGATTAAAGATTCATCTTCTGAGAAGAAGGTGAATCTTTTTTATCAGTAAAAAAGTGATAACTTTGGAAGAAAAGGGAATCTCAATTCACGATATGTTAAGAACACACCTAAATTTATACCGAATGCAAAAGGAATGTACATAATGGTGTCGAATAAAATGTCCTTTAGAATGACTTTGACAATTTTTTGGTTAGGTGGATAATATGAATATTCATAAATTTGTGATGCCAGAGGTCATTTTTGGAAATGGTGCTATTGAGCATGTAGGGGAAAGCTGTTTGCGACTTGGAGCAACTAACGTTTTAATTGTCAGCGACCCAGGAGTGATCGAAGCCGGATGGTTAGATGTTGTCGTAAAAAGTTGCAAACAGGCCAATTTAAAATACACGATATTTAGCGATGTAACGATTAATCCAAAAGATATCGAAGTGGAAAAAGGAAGCAAAGTTTACGTAGAAAATGAATGTGATGCGATCATTGGAATTGGGGGAGGAAGTCCTTTAGATGTGGCGAAGGCCATTGCCATTTTGGTCACAAATGGAGGAAAGATTCACGATTATGAAGGGATAGACAAAATCAGAAACCCATTGCCTCCGCAAGTCATGATTCCTACAACGGCTGGATCAGGCTCTGAAGTGTCACAATTTTCAGTAATCGTAGATACATTGGGACAAAAAAAGATGACGATTATTTCAAAATCCCTTATTCCAGATATTGCAATTATCGATCCAGAAACATTATCGACAAAAAGCGCCCGATTAACTGCTTCAACCGGCTTAGATGTTTTAACACATGGTATTGAATCATACGTAAGTTTGGCCGCAACCCCATTAACCGATGTTCAAGCAAAAAACGCTATTTCTTTAGTATCCAAATATTTGCGCCCATCTGTCGCTTCAAAAATAAACAAAGAAGCGAAGACACATATGGCAATGGCTAGTTTACAGGCTGGTCTTGCATTTTCTAACGCCATTTTAGGTGCGGTACATGCGATGTCGCATGCGGTGGGAGGAAAGTATCCCGTTCTCCATGGTGATATCAATTCTATTTTACTTCCATATGTCATGGAATATAATCTATTGGCCAATCCGAAAAAATTTGCTGATATTGCGACGTTTCTTGGTATTGATATTCGAGGGTTGTCGTACATGGAAGCGGGAAAAAAAGCCATTGAGTATGTAAAACAATTATCAATGGAGATTGACGCTCCGCAACGATTATCTGATATAGGGTTAGAAAAAGACGAAATATCGCATATGAGTTTAACCGCCCTCCATGATGCTTGTATGATCACCAATCCCCGCGATGTCACAGTAGAGGATATTGAAGAAATATTTAGAAGGGCATGGTAGAGATGAAAGTAGAAGATCGACAACAAATGATTAACTTATTAACGGGTGTCCAGTCTTCGAAAAAAAGTTACTATAACGAATTAAAGAAAACGGTGATTGAGCTCAAAAAGAAAAATATGCAGCTCGAAATTATTAATGATGTAACAAAAAGTTTTAATATTGATATGTCTATCGATGAAATGTTGAAAAACGTTCTTGATAAGCTGCAAACGATTTTTCCAATCGAAAGAATCAGTTTATCTATGTACGAAAACGAAAAATTGATTTTAACCAATGTTTATCCTCCCCACTCATTGTATTTTCCGATTGGATTTGACTTGTCAAAAGAACATTCCCTTTATTGGAAAGTAGTTGAATCGCTTGAAAAAATCTTTTATCAAGTAGATTCCAATAAAGAAGACTATATAGAAAATAAGATATATGAATCTTTAGGAATTCGCAGTGTATTGTTAGTCCCGCTTATTCACAAAGGGAAAGTAATCGGTGTGCTCTGCATAGGAAGCAAAGAAATCATAGAATATGACGAAGATGATCTGACCTTCTTTCAACAGTTTTGTGACCAGTTAGCCGTGTGCATCGAAAACGCTCGTCTTTATAACGAGGTTTTCACTAGTAAAAAGGAGTGGGAGGAGACGTTTCGTTCGGTTTCAGAGATGATTTTAATCGTTGATTTAGAAGGAAATATTTTGAAATATAATGACGCGGCAGAAGATTTTTTCCAGCTGCATTTATATAAAAGTGAGAAACGAAACTTTCATCAACTTTTGTCGATAGATGTCCATAATAGTCCCGTGCTGGAAATTGTTCAAACCAAAAAGCCTGTGTATCAAGAGATTCATTTTCAAAAGCGAATATGCGAATTGCGTGCTTATCCAGTATCAAATGAAAGTCAACACATCTATGCCATTATTATTTATATTAATGACATTACGGAAAAACGCCGGATTGAAGCGCAATTAGTTCAATCAGGAAAATTAGCTGCGATCGGAGAGATGGCAGCAGGAATCGCCCATGAATTAAATAACCCATTAACGGCTATTTTAGGCAATGCCCAATTGTTGTTAAGAACGGTATCAAAGGATGACCGATCCTACAAGCTGCTTTCCGATATTTATTCGTGCGGAAGGAGATGTAAAACGATTATCCAAAATTTATTGACTTTCTCAAGGCAAGATGAATATATGTTTGAAGATTGCTCTGTCAATGAAGCGGTGGAACAAGTGCTAGGGTTGATAGGCGACCAAATTAAGAAACAAAATATTATCATTCAGAAAAAATTAGATCGTTCACTGGAATTGGTGGAAGGAAATATTCAGCAAATCGGACAAATTGTTTTAAATCTTTTAATCAATGCAAAAGATGCATTGGAAGAGATGGATATTCCAAAAAAAGTAATTTCTATTGAAACAAAATCGATGACGGAAGACGAAAAGAAGTGGATTCTTTTATCGGTTCAAGATAACGGCAAAGGAATTGAAGAACAATACTTGCAAGAGATTTTCAATCCTTTCTTTACGACGAAAAGACCCGGAAAAGGAACGGGACTTGGATTATCCGTCAGCTTAGGAATCGCGCAAGCTCACGGAGGGACCATCGAGGTCATCAGCCATCCTGGAAAAGGAAGTACATTTATGTTAAAGCTGCCGGCAAAGCAATAAACGTGGGAGTGAATAATCAATGACCAATGTGTTAATTATTGACGATGAACGAGAAGTGGGCACCTTTTTTCTTCATTTGTTAGAAGGAAAAGGATATCGTGTCAAGTTAGGATGGAACGGAAAAGACTTTTTAACATTAATTCAGCAATATTCATTTGACCTTGCCTTAATTGATGTAAAGTTGCCGGACACAAATGGGTTGGAGCTATTAAAACAGTTAAAAGCTGTCCAACCATCATGTAAGGCGATTATTATGACAGGATATAGCACCGTGAAGACCGCGGTAGAAGCAATTAAGTATGGTGCAAGTGATTATATTGAGAAGCCATTCGATGATATTGATGAGCTAGAAAAAACGATTGAAGAATTGCTGGATAGTGAAATCCATTCGTCGCAACATGATATGTATAAGTTAGCGGAAGCGCTCGGTTTTATTATCGGAACGAATAAAGAAATGAACGATTTAATCAAGCTGGCTTATAAAATCGCGAAAAAAAACGTCAACGTGTTAATTGAAGGAGAGACCGGAACGGGCAAAGAAGTGCTCGCCCATTTTATTCATCAAGCAAGCATGCGCTATGATCAGCCTTTTATTGGAATTAACTGCGGAGCGCTGTCGGAAACACTGCTTGAAAGTGAATTGTTTGGCCATGAAAAAGGGGCGTTTACTGGAGCGTTGAAAGAAAAGAAAGGAATTTTTGAGATAGCGAACAGAGGAACATTATTTTTGGACGAAATAGGGGAAGCATCTTTAGCTACACAAGTAAAATTATTGCGTGTGTTGGAAACGGGAGAGTATATTCGTGTGGGCGGTGAAACAGTCCGCAAAACAAATACTAGAATTATCGCTGCTTCTCATGTCAATCTCAGCGAAGCGGTAAAAGAGAAAACTTTTCGTGAAGACTTATTATATCGGTTAGATGTAGTAAAATTAACTCTCCCTCCTTTAAGAGAACGAATAGAGGATTTACCTGTTTTGATAGAGCATTTTTTAAAAAAGTTGAATTCTACTCTTACTTTTTCCGATGATGCCATTTTCTTAATGAAACAATATCAATGGCCGGGAAACGTAAGAGAGCTTTTTAACGTAGTAAAAAGAGCGGTGACGTTGGCTGAAGGCGAAACGATGGTAATCACTCCTCATTATCTTCCAGAAAAAATAAAAACGAAAACGAATATGCTTTCTATTCCATTGGATGAAACGAAAAACAACAAAGAGACGGATTTAGAATCTTACTTACAAAACTGGACCGGCTATATTTTATCTTTATGGAAAGAAGGCAATCAGCGGCTCGATCTTAAACATGTTTTAGATGCCGTTAAAGATTTAGAAATGCAGATCGGACGATTTTTCGTCAGGAAAACGTTAAAGGAAACATTAGGAGATAAAAAAGAAGCGGCAGAACGATTAAACATTACAGTGCGCCAGCTTCGCTATTTATTGAAAGAAAAAGGGACTGCTTCGAAGGAATAAAAGCAGTCCCTTTTTAATGAACTATTTTTAGAAAAATCCTTGGGCTTTTGGGCTGTAACTTACCAATAAGTTCTTTGTTTGTTGATAATGAGATAGCATCATTTTATGTGTTTCCCGCCCAAATCCAGATAGTTTATAACCGCCAAACGCAGCATGGGCTGGATACGAGTGATAACAATTCGTCCAAACCCGACCGGCTTGAATGCCTCTGCCAAAACGATAGGCAAGATGAATATTACGTGTCCAAACTCCTGCGCCCAAGCCATATAATGTATCATTGGCAATTTCTAATGCTTCCTTTTCATCTTTAAATGTAGTAACAGATACAACCGGTCCAAAAATTTCTTCTTGAAAGATTCTCATTTTATTATGGCCTTTAAATACAGTCGGCTTAATATAATATCCATTTTCAAACCCTTCAATAATGTTTCTTTCTCCACCGATGAGGCATTCTGCTCCTTCTTGTTTACCAATTTCAATGTAAGAAAGGATTTTTTCCATTTGTTCGGATGAAGCTTGTGCACCCATCATTGTTTCCGTGTCTAATGGGTTTCCCGTTTTAATATTTTTTACTCTCTCTAACGCCCGTTCCATAAAATCATCATAAATGGATTCATGAATGAGCGCTCGAGATGGACATGTACATACTTCTCCTTGATTGAGAGCAAACATCGCAAATCCTTCAATAGCTTTGTCTAAAAATTCGTCATCTTGATCCATTACGTCAGGGAAAAATATGTTTGGAGATTTGCCGCCTAGCTCAAGAGTAACTGGGATGATGTTTTGGGAAGCATATTGCATAATAAGGCGACCTGTTGTCGTTTCTCCGGTAAAGGCGATTTTGGCGATACGTGAATTCGAAGCTAGAGGTTTTCCAGCTTCAAGACCAAATCCATTAACGACATTTAGTACCCCCGGCGGCAATAGATCACCGATGAGTTCCATTAGCACCATAATGGAGGCAGGAGTTTGCTCTGCTGGTTTTAACACAATACAATTGCCCGCTGCCAGTGCGGGAGCGATTTTCCATGCGGCCATTAATAACGGAAAGTTCCAAGGAATAATTTGTCCAACAACGCCTAACGGTTCATGGAAATGATAAGCTACTGTATCATCATCAATTTGGCTGATCGTGCCTTCCTGGGCGCGGATAGCTCCGGCAAAGTAACGAAAATGATCAATACATAAAGGTAAGTCAGCATTCAACGTTTCTCGAATAGGTTTACCATTGTCCCACGTTTCAGCTACCGCCAACATTTCTAGATTAGCCTCAATGCGATCGGCAATTTTATTTAAAATTAACGCTCTTTCCGCTGGAGACGTTTTTCCCCATGATTCTTTTGCAGCATGGGCAGCGTCTAACGCTAACTCAATATCTTCTGCTTGGGAGCGGGCGACTTCACAAAACACTTCGCCAGTTACAGGGGTGACATTTTCGAAATATTGCCCTCCAATAGGCGGAACCCATTCACCATTAATATAATTATCATATCTTGTTTTAAATTGTACTTTTGCGTCTTTTTCTCCTGGGCGGCTATAAATCATACTTTTTCCCTCCTATAATGTCATTTTGAATAGGGAGCGGCCAAAAAGACCGTCTCCTGTGTTGGTCATATGTTCCATTAACGGTTTATACCAATGGTTAAAACGACCCGGCCGTTAATTTTTCCTTTTTCCATTCTCTCAAATACTTCATTGATTTTTTCTAATGGAGCGGTTTCTACAATAGGGCGTACTTTTCCTCTCGCAGCGAAATCTAACGCTTCTTGCATATCTTTTCTCGTACCGACGATGGATCCTTTCACCGTAATCCCATTTAATACCGTATCGAAAATAGGAATCGGCAGTTCATCATTAGGCAATCCAACAACAACAAGGCATCCGCCGCGTTTTACGGATTTATAGGCTTGTTCGAACGCTTTTTTCGTTACGGCAACACTAATGGCAGCATGCACTCCGCCTACTTTTTGCTGAATAGCTTCGACTGGATCCTCTTTTAGTCCATTAATGGCAATATCAGCTCCTAATTGTTTGGCAAGATCGATTTTTTCGTCACTAATATCGACCGCGACAACGTTGAATCCCATTGCTTTTGCGTATTGAAGGGCAATATGCCCTAATCCTCCGATTCCGTAAATGGCTACCCATTCTCCTGGTTTGGCGTTAGACACCTTTAGCGCTTTGTATGTCGTTACTCCTGCACAGAGAATCGGCGCGACTTCTACTGGATCTAAATTTTCTGGGATTTTTGCGACATAATCGGCAGGTGCTTTGCAGTATTCCGCATATCCCCCATCGACGGAATATCCACCGTTTAATTGATGTGGGCAAAGTGTTTCTTGTCCGCTCAAGCAATATTCACATTCTCCGCAAGCGGAGTATAGCCATGGAACACCGACACGGTCACCTACTTTAACGGATTTTACTCCTTCTGCTACTTCGACAACAATCCCTACCCCTTCGTGTCCAGGAATTAAAGGCAATTTTGGCTTGACTGGCCAGTCTCCGTGCGCCGCATGCAAATCGGTGTGGCAAACCCCGCAAGCTTCAATTTTGATAAGTACTTCTCCGTAGTTTAGCTTCGGTTTTTCCACCTCTTTAATTTCTAATTTTTGCTTAAATTCATTGACGACTGCTGCTTTCATTCTCCCTACCCCTTTCCAAATTTCAAAAAAGTTTCACTAGTTTATCCTGCAAAAACTGTGCCAATAGAAAAAATGAATTTTCTGTGACAAATCCACATGGTTTTGCCGAATTTTTGTTAAAATTGAACAAAATCTCGGCAATTTTTTTCTAATTTTCGTAATATTCGTTTTGTTTTGTTTGTTCCACTCTCGTATATATACACTTTTCTGTTCCATATATTTGGGATATAATAATAAATTAGACTGTGCAAGGAAAACAGAGGTGAAAAACGTGTTTGATCGTCTTGAAGCGGTAGAAGAACGTTATGAAAAATTAAATCAACTCCTGATGGATCCGGAAGTCATCAATGATCCGAAAAAACTCCGCGACTATTCGAAAGAGCAGGCGGATTTACAAGAAACGGTGCAGACGTACCGCGAATACAAATCGGTTCGTAAACAGCTGGCGGATGCAAAAGCGATGCTGGAGGAAAAACTCGATCCAGAGCTGCGCGAAATGGTGAAGGAAGAAATTGATGAACTGGAGCAGCGTGAAGAAGAGCTGGTCAATAAGTTAAAAGTGCTTCTGTTGCCGAAAGATCCGAACGATGAGAAAAACGTCATTATGGAAATTCGCGCGGCGGCGGGCGGCGAAGAGGCAGCGCTGTTCGCCGGCGATTTATACCGGATGTATACGCGCTACGCGGAATCGCAAGGCTGGAAGACGGAAGTCATTGAAGCGAGTTCGACCGGGCTTGGCGGATATAAAGAAATTATTTTTACCATTATCGGAAAAGGAGCCTATTCAAAGCTGAAATATGAAAACGGCGCGCACCGCGTACAGCGCGTCCCGGAAACCGAATCGGGCGGACGTATTCACACCTCCACGGCTACGGTCGCTTGCTTGCCGGAAATGGAAGAAATCGAAGTGGAAATCAACGAAAAAGATATTCGCGTCGATACGTTCGCCTCAAGCGGGCCGGGCGGACAAAGCGTCAACACGACGATGTCGGCCGTCCGCCTGACCCATATTCCAACGGGCATTGTTGTCACCTGCCAGGATGAAAAATCGCAAATTAAAAACAAAGAAAAAGCGATGAAAGTATTGCGCGCCCGCATTTATGACAAATATCAGCAGGAAGCGCGCGCCGAATATGATCAGACGCGCAAACAGGCGGTCGGAACAGGAGATCGTTCCGAGCGAATCCGTACGTATAACTTTCCGCAAAACCGCGTCACCGACCATCGCATCGGGCTGACGATTCAAAAGCTTGACCAAGTGCTCGATGGGAACCTTGATGAAATCATTGAAGCGCTGATCTTAGATGATCAAGCGAAAAAATTGGAGCAGGCTAATCATGCATCGTAACATTTACGAAGTCCTCACATGGGCTTCGTCTTTTTTAAAGCAGCACGGAAAAGAGGAACGGGTGGCGGAACTGCTGCTTTGCCATCATTTGCGGCTGACAAGAGCCCAGCTGTTGGCGCGGCTGCGCGATCCGATCGAGGAAAGTGTGCGTCAATCGTTTGCGGCGGATGTTCATAAGCATGTATACGAACATGTTCCAGTTCAGCACTTAATCGGTTACGAACATTTTTATGGCCGTCCGTTTCTTGTCAATCGCCACGTGCTCATTCCACGGCCGGAAACGGAAGAATTGGTGCAAGGCGTATTAATAAGAATTTCACGTTTATTTCCAAGAAATCAGCGATTGGACGTCGTCGACGTCGGCACGGGAAGCGGGGCAATTGCGGTGACACTTGCCTTAGAAAATCCGGCGCTGCGCGTGACGGCCATCGACATTTCTTCGGAAGCCCTGCAAATGGCAGCGCAAAATGCGGAACGTCTTGGCGCCAAGGTCGCTTTTTTACGCGGAGACTTGTTGCAGCCGCTTATCGAAGCGAACCGCAAAGTCGATGTTGTTGTGTCCAATCCACCTTATATTCCAGAAGGCGACATCGCTTCGCTTTCTCCGATTGTAAAGAATCATGAACCTTTTGCGGCGCTTGCCGGTGGTGAGGACGGTCTTGCGTTTTACCGCCGCTTTGCCCGCGACTTGCCTCTTGTGCTAAAAGAACGGGCGCTTGTGGCGTTTGAAGTGGGAGCTGGGCAAGGGGAGGCGGTCGCCGCGTTGCTGAAAGGGGCATTTCCGCTGGCGGACGTCGAAGTAGCTTTCGACATCAATGGAAAAGACCGCATGGTATATGCGACGTTACAATAGGCAAGTCATCGACTTGCCTTCTTGTTTGAGTGCGATCAATTTGTTTTTGTAATGCTAGAACTTGGATGCCGATTGACGAAAAGTAATTTTTTTAGATTGATAGAGTTTAAAATTGGCTCACACTGTCCACAATGAAGAGTGAAAGGACGGTGTCAACCAATGAGCCAAAATAAGCTTGCCATTGTTTTATATATACTACTATTAATGATTGGTGTACTTGTTAATATATACGGCCAGCAAACAAAGGCGGGGGCAAACGCCATGGTGGCGATCCCGGATGAAGCTATCCGCCTGCGCATTTTAGCTAACAGCGACTCCGCCGAAGACCAAGAGCTGAAACATAAAGTCCGTGATGCAGTCAACGCCAAAATTACGAAATGGGTTGGCGATTTGACGTCTTTCGCAGAGGCAAAGCAAGTCATTCAATCCCATCTTCCTGAGATTGAACAAACGGTTGCGGACGTACTGCGGAAAGAACATAGCGATCAGTCGTATCGAGTCGAGTTTGGCCGAGTCGATTTCCCGACGAAAATTTACGGCAATTTTGTATATCCAGCTGGAAAATATGATGCCATTTTGATTACACTCGGCAAAGGAAAAGGAGCCAACTGGTGGTGCGTGTTATTCCCGCCGCTTTGTTTCCTCGATTTTTCCAATAGCGATGCGGTGCAAATGAGCGAGGCGCCATCCGCTAAGAAAGTGAAAAAGAATTCGGAAGGCGGACAAAGCCGGGCAGCTGTTTCTGTAACAGACGAAGCGGACAAGAAAACGAAGGAAACAAATGAACAACAAGATGCCAGCAGTGAAGCAGTCCACAAGGAAGTCAAACAAGCAGGTGTTGCGCCAACGGCTTCCCCATTTGTCGCGGAACAGGAACAGCCGGTGAAAGTAAAGTTTTTCTTCAAAGAACTTATCGATTATCTCTTTTCGTAACGAATTGTGAATAAGTGGGGAAAAATAATATATATATCCACAAAGTTGTCCACAAAAATAACATAGTTATTCACATATTGTTGATAAATTTAATGAAATCTTTTCTTTTTTCTTTGTAAGATTAGAATGTTTTAAGAAATTTGCTAGAAAGCAAGGACATGGTAGAGGTGAACAAAGTGAAAACAAATGTTTGGGTTGTGGATAATGTTGTTGATAAACAACATATTTATCCACAAATAAAAGAGGCTGCTCGTCTGCTGCAATGTGGAGAAGTTGTCGCCTTTCCGACGGAAACCGTCTATGGGCTAGGAGCGGATGCCACCAATACTGCAGCAGTGGAGAAAATTTTTGCGGCTAAAGGCCGTCCAAGCGACAATCCGTTGATTGTCCATATCGCCCGCCGCGAACAGTTAGAGTCCGTCGTTTCTTACGTTCCCGATATCGCTGCTGTGCTGATCGAACGATTTTGGCCGGGGCCGCTGACGCTTATTTTGCCGAAAAAAGAAGGGGCTCTTTCCGATCGGGTCACCGCTGGCTTATCAACCGTAGCCGTGCGCATGCCGGCACACCCAGTGGCGCTCGCGCTCATCGAGGAAAGCGGCCTGCCGCTGGCAGCCCCAAGCGCCAATCGATCCGGCCGTCCGAGCCCGACAACAGCAGCGCATGTACTCGCCGATTTAGACGGACGCATCGCCGGTGTGGTTGATGGAGGGGAAACAGGGATCGGCGTGGAATCGACGGTGCTTGACTGTACGGCGGAAGTGCCGGTGATTTTGCGTCCGGGCGGCATTACAAAAGAAGCGCTCGCCGAAGCGATCGGCGCGGTCGCCGATGGCAGCACCGTTACGGATGAACAGGAGGCGCCGAAATCGCCGGGAATGAAATATACACATTACGCGCCAAAAGCGCCAATGATGATTGTGTATGGTTCCCCTTCTTTTTTACAGACGCTTGTCGACAAGCAGCGGGCGCTCGGCAACAAAGTCGGTGTACTTGCCACGGAAGAAAACGTTGCATTTTACCGCGCTGACGCCGTATTGGCGTGCGGGTCGCGGCGCGATTTACATACGGTTGCCGGCCATTTATATGACACGCTGCGTAAATTTGATGAAACGGATGTCGACATTATTTACAGCGAATCATTTCCGGCAGAAGGAATCGGAGCAGCGATTATGAACCGGTTGCAAAAAGCGGCCGGCCATCAAGTGGTCGTGGAGAAGGAAACCCAATTCTAAATATTCCCGGATGTGCATATGTTAGCAATAAGGCCAGTCCGGGGAGGGAAAGCAAATGAGCATGTTCATCGGCGAAATTGTAGCGCTATCGATGATGGCGTTTGCGTTGGGAATGGACGCATTCTCCGTCGCCTTAGGAATGGGTTTGCTTCGTCTGCGCTTAAAACAAATTTTTTATATAGGTGTTATGATCGGTCTTTTTCACATTCTCATGCCGCTTTTCGGCATGGTCGTCGGCCGTTTTTTATCCCGCCAATTTGGCAGCATCGCCTCGTATATCGGTGGGGCGTTACTATTAATATTAGGAATTCAAATGATTGTGGCGTCTTTTAAAAAGGAAAGCGATGCGTTGATTTCGCCACGAGGGATGGGACTTATTTTTTTTGCGTTCAGCGTGAGTTTAGACAGCTTTTCCGTCGGGCTTAGCCTCGGCATTTTCGGAGCAAGAACGATGCTGACGATCTTATTGTTCGGCTTTTTTAGCATGATGCTGACATGGGGTGGACTGATGATGGGCCGCCATTTTCAGCAGTGGCTTGGCGCTTACAGCGAGGCGCTTGGCGGCAGCATTTTGCTCGCGTTCGGTTTAAAGCTGTTGCTTTCCTTTTGATAAGCGGAAAAACAAACAAGCTTTCCCAAAAAGATGGAGTTCGACTTTTTGGGAAAGCTTTTTTGATGCTATGCTATATTATATAATTATCTTATCATCTTATCGCGGATGGAAGTGATAAACAAAAGAGGTGTTGTTATGTCATACCGCATTTTATTTGTCTGCACGGGAAACACATGCCGAAGCCCGATGGCGGCCGCGCTTTTGGCGCATAAGCGGCTGCCGGATGTAGAGGTGAAATCAGCGGGAGTATTTGCCGCAGAAGGGAGCGATGCCTCGCCCTACACGAAAGCGGTGTTGAAAGAAAAAGGGATTGACGCCAATCACCGTTCTTCGCTATTAAAGAAGGAAGACATCGAGTGGGCGACACATATTTTGGCGATGACCGCAGGGCATAAGCAGCTCATTATCAAACAGTTTCCGGAAGCAAAAGAAAAAACGTTTACGCTGAAAGAATTTGTTTCCGGGAAGCAGGGCGATGTATCCGACCCGTTTGGTGGATCGGTAGAAATATACCGCCAGACGAGAGACGAGCTCGCGGTATTGATTGACGGCCTTATCGAGAAATTAGGGGGAAATTCATAGGGGGAAGGGATATGGAAAAGAGAAAAAAGCGATATCGTTTTAGTTTGCGCCTCAAGCTCGTTGTATTTACTACCGCATTGGCACTGATCACCTACTCGACCAGCGCGTTTTTTCTTTATGTTTTGTATGATGTCTTTTTCTCCTCGATTGCCAAAAACGTGTTCACCATTTTGATCCTAATGCTCGGGATTTTTTGGTCCGGCGTGCTCGCCTACACGGCATCCGGATTTATTACGAAGCCGCTGCAGCGTCTAGAACAGGCAGCAATGAAAGCGGCAAACGGGCAAATTAACGAAGACGTTCCATTATCCAAATCAGACGATGAAATTCGTTCGTTAGGGCTCGCTTTCAATGAAATGTTGCGAAGTTTGCGAACAATCGTGCAGAACATTGATGATAATTTTTCCCGTACGAATGAGAAAGTCGTCGAGATTACGAATGCTTCCCTTGTGGCGGCAGAACGTTCGAAAGATATTGCTTACACGATTGAAGAAATTTCTAAAGGCGCGAATGACGCTGCTGTATCGATGCAAACGGCGGCCGAGTCGGTGGAAGATGTGTTGCACATTGCGAATCAAGTACAGCAAAAGGCGAACCAGTCCGAACAATTAGCGAAAGAAATGGTGACAGCATTGCATAAAAGCCGTGAAGTCATTGGTTCGCTTGTCAGCGGCATCGAACAATTGGCGCGTAATCATCAAACGTCTTTAAGTGCAGTCCAACGACTAGAACAGCATGCAAAAGAAGTGGAAAACATTATCTCGCTTGTCGGTGATATTGCCGGGCAAACGAATTTGCTTGCTTTAAACGCCTCGATTGAAGCGGCGCGTGCCGGGGAGCATGGAAAAGGGTTTGCCGTTGTCGCAGAAGAAGTTCGAAAACTTGCGGATGAAAGCGCGAAAGCGGTTCAAGGAATTTCCGAACTGATTCAAAACATTCAAAAAGAAGTCGCACATGTGGTAGCACAAATTCATGAGCAAGTAAAATCAGCGAATGAAGAAGCCGCAAAAGGTGCCAATACGAACGACGCGATTGCGGAAATGACGAAATCGATTCACGAAGTTGTCCGCGCCGTCCATGAAATTGCCGATTTAGTCAAAGACCAGATGACCTATATCGAAAAAGCGGCGGCTCAATCGCAAGAAGTCGCGGCGATTGCCGAACAAACATCGGCTGGGGCGATGGAAGTAACGGCGGCAACGCAGGAGCAAACTTCCGCCATTGATCATGTCAATGAACTCGCCCGTGAACTGGCGGAACAAGCAGAAAGATTAAAAGCAACAATTGCCCAATTTAGCACAAAATAAACGAAGAAAGGTCGCCTTCTTTAGTGGAAAGAGGTAAAATGGATAAAAAAGGCGGCCTTTTTGCATGATGACGAAACAAAGGAGGAAGCAAAACATGAAAGTAGCGATTGCCTCAGACCATGGTGGAATTCACATTCGTGAAGAAATTAAAAAATTAATGGATGAAATGGGAATTGAATACATCGATCTCGGTTGTAACTGCGAAACGTCGGTCGATTATCCGGATTACGCGATTCCGGTTGCGGAAAAAGTCGCAAACGGGGAAGTGGATCGCGGTATTTTAATTTGCGGTACCGGAATTGGCATGACGATTGCCGCCAACAAAGTGAAAGGAATTCGCTGTGCGCTTTGCCACGATGTATACAGCGCCAAACTTACGCGCCAGCATAATGACAGCAATATTTTAGCGATGGGCGAGCGCGTCATTGGACCGGGGTTGGCGCGCGAAATCGCCAAAGCATGGCTGACGACGGAGTTTGAAGGCGGTCGCCACGCGCGGCGGATCGAGAAAATTAGCGAATACGAAAACAAGCATTTGTGAAATGGGAGGAATCGTAGCCATGTCTTCCCTACTAACCGAATGGCAGCAACAATGGCAGACGATTTTGCGCGAATTTCGCCAAAACGTTGCGCTGACATCCGAGCACATCCTTGTCATCGGATGCAGCACGAGCGAAGTGATTGGCGAAAAAATCGGCACGGCTGGCTCGACGGAAGTCGCGGCAATGCTGTTTGCTGAACTAAAAAAATGGCATGACGAAACCGGTGTCCAGCTTGCGTTTCAATGCTGCGAACATTTAAACCGCGCCCTCGTTGTCGAAAGAAAAACCGCCTTATCTCGCCAGCTCGACATCGTCTCGGTCATCCCTGTCCCGTCGGCGGGCGGGGCGATGGCCGCCTATGCGTACCGCCATCTAGTTGATCCGGTCGTCGTCGAATTTATTCAAGCTGATGCCGGAATCGATATCGGCGATACGCTGATCGGCATGCATTTAAAACATGTCGCCGTTCCGGTGCGCGTTTCGCTGAAACGAATTGGACATGCCCATGTGACATTGGCGAAAACGCGACCAAAGCTGATCGGCGGCGCCCGCGCCGTCTACTCTTTAGAAAATCCGAATGCTTCCTGCACTTTCTAATGATTTTGTTCATTTTTTCTTTGAATCAACCCGCAAAAAGCTGGTAAAATAGAAAGGAATATTCTTATATTTCGAATAAGGGGGAGCTAGTGATGAACTACTTGCCACAACAAGATCCGCAAGTATTTGCTGCGATTGAAAACGAACGGAAACGGCAGCATTCAAAAATTGAATTGATCGCATCGGAAAACTTTGTCAGCCGCGCGGTCATGGAAGCGCAAGGATCGGTATTGACGAATAAATATGCAGAAGGCTATCCGGGACGCCGCTACTACGGCGGCTGCGAATACGTCGACGTCGTGGAGGATTTGGCGCGCGAACGGGCGAAAAAATTGTTTGGCGCCGAGCATGCCAACGTGCAGCCGCATTCCGGCGCGCAGGCAAACATGGCGGTATATTTCACCGTGTTAGAGCATGGGGATACGGTGCTCGGCATGAACTTGTCGCACGGGGGGCATCTAACGCACGGCAGCCCGGTCAACTTCAGCGGCATTCAATACAATTTTGTAGAGTATGGCGTCGATCCAGAAACCCATGTTATTGATTACGATGATGTGCTCGAAAAGGCGCGCGTACATAAGCCAAAATTAATTGTTGCTGGGGCGAGCGCCTATCCGCGCATCATCGATTTTAAACGGTTCCGGGAGATCGCCGATGAAGTAGGCGCGTACTTGATGGTAGACATGGCGCATATTGCAGGTCTTGTTGCGGCAGGTCTTCATCCGAACCCGGTGCCATATGCGCATTTTGTGACGACCACGACGCACAAAACGCTCCGCGGTCCGCGCGGCGGCATGATTCTTTGCAAAGAAGAGTTTGCCAAACAAATCGACAAAGCGATCTTCCCAGGCATTCAAGGCGGTCCGCTCATGCACGTCATCGCCGCTAAAGCGGTCGCGCTCGGCGAAGCGTTGCAGGACGACTTCAAAACGTATGCGCAAAATATCATCAACAATGCGAACCGCCTCGCCCAAGCATTGAAAAATGAAGGCTTTACCCTCGTTTCCGGCGGCACGGACAACCACTTGTTGCTCGTTGACTTGCGCCCGCAAGGATTAACCGGAAAAGTGGCGGAAAAAGTGCTCGATGAAGTCGGCATTACCGTGAACAAAAATACGATCCCGTACGATCCGGAAAGCCCGTTTGTGACAAGCGGCATCCGCATCGGCACCGCCGCGGTGACGACGCGCGGATTTGGTTTGGAAGAAATGGATGAAATCGCAAGCATCATCAGCCTTGTCTTAAAACATCACGAAGACGAAACAAAGCTCGAAGAAGCGCGCAAACGCGTAGCAGCCTTAACAGAAAAATTCCCGTTATACCAAGAATAAACGCGGACGCGCACCTCAAAGGAACGTCTTTTGGGGTGCGCTTTTTAGTTCGCGGTTGAATATGCTTCCGTTTTTCGGTAGAATGTATGGAAGTGTAAACTGTATACAAAGAGGAGAGTGCAAAATGGGAAAAGTATATGTATTCGATCATCCGCTCATCCAGCATAAACTTACTTACATACGCGACAAAAACACCGGTACGAAAGAGTTCCGTGAATTAGTAGAAGAAGTGGCCACGCTGATGGCGTTTGAAATTACGCGCGACCTCCCTCTTGAAGAAGTCGAAATCGAAACCCCAGTCAGCAAAGCGAAAGCGAAAGTGATCGCTGGGAAAAAGCTCGGCGTCATCCCGATTTTGCGCGCCGGCATGGGCATGGTGGACGGCATTTTAAAATTAATTCCGGCTGCGAAAGTCGGCCATATCGGCTTGTACCGCGATCCGGAAACGTTAAAGCCGGTTGAATATTATGTCAAGCTCCCGACCGATGTCGAAGAACGCGATTTTATTATCGTTGACCCGATGCTCGCCACCGGCGGATCGGCGGTAGAAGCGATCAACGCTTTGAAAAAACGCGGCGCGAAAAGCATTAAATTTATGTGTTTAATCGCTGCTCCAGAAGGGGTGGAGGCAGTGAAAAATGCACACCCGGACGTCGATATTTACATCGCGGCGCTCGACGAAAAACTAAACGACCACGGCTACATCGTCCCGGGGCTTGGAGACGCTGGCGACCGCCTGTTCGGCACAAAATAAAACGACATGAAAAACGGTATCATTTCCGAGAAGTGATACCGTCTTTTTTTTAAAAAATTGTGTCTAAAAAAGTAAATATATCATTATACACTATTGGAGTGAAAAGAAAATTAATAAATGTCACAAAATCTTAAAATTTTGTTTGTTATAATACAGTTTTCCTCATGAAACACATTGACATTGACCATGCGGTATTGTATGCTTTACAGGGGATATATGATAAGGTTTTCATATTGTTAAAATAAAAAAATTTAGAAAAAATAAGGATGTATGCGTATGCGTCCGAAACAACGCCACCCGTTTCAAGCGATGGCACTCATGTCCGCCATCGTATCCCAACTGGTTGGTTCGATTTTAGTAGGGGTATTTGGCGGAAAATGGATTGATGAGAAATTTCATACAGAGCCGATTTTTCTCATTGTCGGTCTATTGATCGGGTTAGCAGCAGGAGTGTATGCAATGCTTCGTTCAATCCGCCAATATTTCTCAGAGGAGTAGCAGCATGGAGAAATTCCAGCAAATGTTTTTGCGGCAGCTTAAATACATATTGTATTTGCTTTCGCTTTATACATTAGGGTGGGGGTTTACGGCGTATAAAACCTTTTTTTTAAGCTTAATTCTTGGCACTGTGATCAGCATCTTGATGCTATGGAGTTTAACGCGGAAAATCGATAAATTAGGACAAGCCGTGTTGGAACGCAAAAAAGTGCGCACGATCGGGACGCTTTCCCGCCTGGCTTTAGCGGCGTTGGCGGCGGCGATCGCCCTCGAATATCCGCAATATTTTTCCATTGTGCCTGTAGTGTTGGGATTAATGACATCCTATATTGTCATTATAATAGATTTTCTTTTGCGAAAATGGAAAAATAATGGGCAACATGTATGAAAGAGAGGTGAGGAACGATTGCAACACGGGGCACCGATTTATGAGTTTTTAGGACTTACTTTTAACTTATCTAACGTTTTAATGATTACGGTCACCAGTTTGATCGTATTTATCATTGCGATCGCGGCGACGCGTTCTTTGCAGCTGCGTCCGACCGGGATGCAAAATTTCATTGAATGGGTGTTTGATTTCGTTAAAGGAATCATCAATAGCACCATGGATTGGCAAACGGGCGGCCGTTTTTTGACGCTGGGTGTTACGCTTATCATGTACATCTTCGTTGCTAATATGCTCGGCTTGCCGTTTTCCGTGCGCGTAGGCGATGAACTTTGGTGGAAGTCGCCGACGGCGGATGCCACGATTACGCTCACGCTTGCCGTGATGATTGTGGGGCTCACCCATTACTATGGCGTGAAAATGAAGGGCGTATCCGAATATATGCGCGATTATACGCGGCCAATGACTTTCTTATTCCCATTGAAAATCATTGAAGAATTTGCCAATACCTTAACATTAGGTCTCCGTCTTTACGGAAACATTTTTGCTGGCGAAATTTTGCTAGGATTGCTAGCAGGGCTTGGAACAAACCATGGGGTGCTTGGCGCTATTGGCGGCGCGATTCCGATGATGGCGTGGCAAGCATTCAGTATTTTCGTCGGCTGTATCCAAGCATTCATTTTCACGATGTTAACAATGGTTTATATGGCCCATAAAGTTAGCCAAGACCATTAATTATAAATTTTAAAATAATAAATAAACGAAAGCAGAAGGAGGATATTTAACTATGAATTTAATTGCAGCTGCGATTGCAGTAGGTTTAGCAGCACTTGGTGCTGGTATCGGTAACGGTTTAATCGTAGGTCGTACAGTAGAAGGGATTGCACGTCAGCCAGAATTGCGCCCTGTTTTGCAAACGACGATGTTTATCGGGGTTGCGTTAGTTGAGGCGCTGCCGATCATTGGTGTCGTTATTTCCTTCATCGTCATGAACAGATAACGAAATACTTTTTTGATGATGGCGAAGTTCGTGTCGACGATCACCTTCGCCATTCCTTTATGTACGTATTTTCAAAATTACAAAAGTATATAGCCACGAAAGCCTGTGGCTCCAGTCACTGGGATGAAGCGGGAAACGGTTTTGAACCGGTCCGACAGGTAAACACCAGTGGGGTGTTTGCCCAAGATACTTAACGGAATAAGAGGGAGTGCCTGCACGAAGGTGCAGGAAAAGTCTTTAATACGTCAGAACCCGCCGGTTTTCGTCGTGCGGAGGTTCAGGGTAGTTGCGCATAGCTATCGAAAGGAGTGAAACACGGTGTTATTCAATGCAAAACTATTGGCGCTGGGCGAAGCCGCACATCATACAGGCATCAACAGCGGCGACATTATTTATCAGTTGTTAATGTTTATTATTTTATTAGCCTTGTTGCGCAAATTCGCTTGGCAGCCGTTAATGAATATCATGAAACAGCGTGAAGAGCACATTGCCAATGAAATTGCTCAAGCGGAACAGCATCGCCAAGAAGCGGAAAAACTGCTTCAGGAGCAGCGCGAATTAATGAAACAGTCGCGCCAAGAAGCGCAAGAGCTGATCGAAAATGCGCGCAAGCTGGCGGAAGAGCAAAAAGAGCAAATTATTGCTTCTGCCCGTACGGAAGCAGAGCGGTTAAAAGAGGCGGCGAAAAAAGAAATCGAACGCGAAAAAGAGCAAGCGATGGCCGCGTTGCGTGAGCAAGTCGCTTCACTATCTGTATTAATTGCTTCCAAAGTAATTGAAAAAGAGTTAACTGAACAAGATCAAGCGAAGCTGATTAGCGAGTACATTCAAGAGGTAGGAGAAGGTCGATGAACAAAGAAATTATAGCAAAGCGGTATGCGTTAGCTCTTTTTCAAATTGCGCTCGAAAAGCAGCTTCTAGACCAGTTAGAAGAGGAAATTCGCGTCGTGCGCCAAGCGTTGGCGGAAAACGAGCAATTTTTATCGTTATTGACATATCCGAAACTATCTTTAGAAAAGAAAAAGGCGCTTCTTCAAGAAACGTTTGCGGCGGTTTCAACCCCGCTAAGAAATACATTGTTGCTGCTTTTGGAACGCCACCGTATCGACCTCGTTCCAGAGCTGGCGGAGCAGTTTATTGAGTTGGTGAATGAAGCCCGCGGCGTTGCTGAGGCAACTGCGTATTCGGCGCGCCCGTTAACGGAAGAGGAAAAACGTGCGCTGTCCGAGGTGTTTGCGAAAAAAATCGGCAAAACGACGCTTCATATTGAAAATATTGTCGATCCAAGCTTAATCGGCGGCGTGAAGCTGCGCATCGGCAACCGCATTTACGATGGCAGCATCAGCGGAAAATTAGAACGGATTCAACGACAGCTTATTGGCTAAAGATTTGAAGATAGGGGTGAAAGGCATGAGCATCAGAGCGGAAGAAATCAGCGCGCTCATTAAGCAGCAAATTGAAAACTACCAGTCTGAAATTCAAGTAAGCGATGTCGGCACCGTTATTCAAATTGGTGACGGAATTGCGCGCGCCCATGGACTGGACAATGTCATGGCCGGGGAGCTTGTTGAGTTTTCCAACGGCGTGATGGGAATGGCGTTAAACTTGGAAGAAAATAACGTCGGTATCGTTATTTTAGGTCCATATACAGGAATTAAAGAAGGCGATGAAGTGCGCCGTACAGGCCGGATTATGGAAGTGCCTGTCGGGGAAGCGTTAATCGGCCGTGTTGTCAACCCTCTAGGACAACCAGTTGACGGTTTAGGCCCAATCGAAACGACAGAAACTCGTCCAATTGAAAGCCCAGCGCCAGGGGTTATGGACCGGAGATCGGTTCATGAACCGCTACAAACAGGGATTAAAGCGATTGACGCATTGGTGCCAATCGGCCGCGGTCAGCGCGAGCTTATCATCGGGGACCGTCAAACAGGGAAAACATCGGTTGCCATTGATACGATCCTCAACCAAAAAGATCAAAATATGATTTGTATTTATGTCGCTATCGGGCAAAAGGAATCAACGGTCCGCACGGTTGTCGAAACGTTGCGGAAACACGGTGCGCTCGATTATACGATCGTTGTAACGGCATCTGCATCACAACCAGCGCCATTGTTATTCCTTGCGCCATATGCGGGTGTAGCGATGGGCGAATATTTCATGTATAAAGGTCAGCACGTGCTTGTTGTTTACGACGACTTATCGAAACAAGCGGCAGCTTACCGCGAATTGTCGCTCTTGCTTCGCCGTCCGCCAGGCCGTGAAGCATATCCAGGTGACGTATTCTACTTACACTCTCGCCTTTTAGAACGCGCGGCAAAACTAAGCGATGCCAAAGGCGGAGGTTCGTTAACAGCGCTTCCGTTTGTCGAAACGCAAGCGGGTGACATTTCTGCTTACATTCCGACGAACGTTATCTCCATTACAGACGGACAAATTTTCTTGCAATCAGACTTGTTCTTCTCCGGCGTTCGCCCGGCGATTAACGCTGGTCTTTCCGTATCCCGCGTCGGTGGTGCGGCACAAATTAAAGCGATGAAAAAAGTATCGGGTACGCTTCGTTTGGACTTAGCGGCGTATCGCGAACTTGAAGCGTTCGCACAGTTCGGATCAGACCTTGATAAAGCGACGCAAGCGAAGCTCGCGCGCGGTGCCCGCACAGTAGAAGTGTTAAAACAAGACTTGCATGCACCGATTCCAGTAGAAAAACAAGTGGCGATCATTTACGCGCTTACTCGCGGTTTCTTAGACGACATTCCTGTTGAAGATATTCGCCGCTTTGAAAAAGAATTCTTCTTATGGCTCGACCAAAACGGCCAGCACTTGCTTGAACATATTCGTACAACAAAAGATCTTCCAAACGAAGAAGATTTCAACAAAGCGATCGAAGCGTTCAAGAAAACATTTGTTGTTTCCCAATAAAGAAGGGCGGAACAGAAGGAATGACGGCTTCTGTTCCCCTCTATTCTTAGATTTCGTGCAGAAAAAAGGTGGTGAAACCTTTGGCATCCTTACGCGACATTAAGAAGCGCATCAACGCGACAAAGAAAACGAGCCAAATTACAAAGGCGATGGAGATGGTTTCCGCTTCGAAGCTAAACCGTGCGGAAATGAACGCGAAATCGTTTGTTCCATATATGGAAAAAATGCAAGAAGTCGTGGCGAACGTCGCGCTCGGTGCCGGCAATGCGACCCATCCAATGTTGGTTTCGCGCCCGGTGAAAAAGACGGGATATTTGGTGATCACATCGGATCGCGGCTTGGCAGGAGCGTATAACAGCAACGTTCTTCGCACCGTGTACCAAACGATTCAACAGCGCCATCAATCGCCGGATGAATATGCAATTATTGTCATTGGCCGTGTCGGTTTAAGCTTTTTCAAAAAGAGAAATTTACCGGTCGTTTTAAATATTGCTGGGTTGCCGGACCAACCTTCTTTTGCGGATATTCAAGCAATTGCGAATAAGACGGTCGGCTTGTTTACAGATGGTACGTTTGATGAGTTGTATATGTACTACAACCATTACGTCAGTGCGATCCAACAAGAAGTAACGGAAAGAAAGCTGCTGCCGTTAACGGATATAGTCGATAACAAACAACGGACAACGTACGAATTTGAACCTTCTCAAGAAGAAATTTTAGATGTGCTGTTGCCGCAATATGCCGAAAGCCTTATTTATGGTGCGCTGTTAGATGCGAAAGCAAGCGAGCATGCAGCAAGGATGACAGCGATGAAAAATGCGACGGACAACGCGCACGAGCTTATTCGTACGCTTACCCTTTCCTACAACCGTGCTCGTCAAGCAGCGATTACCCAAGAGATCACGGAAATCGTGGCGGGAGCAAACGCGTTGCAATAAAGGTAAACCGGAAGCGGCAATTAGGTAATGATGTTCAACTAGCAAGTTAGGAGGGAAAACGATGACAAAAGGACGCGTTATTCAAGTTATGGGTCCGGTTGTAGACGTAAAGTTCGAAAACGGGCATCTTCCTGCGATCTACAACGCTCTGAAAATCCAACATAAAGCGCGCAATGAAAACGAAGTCGACATCGACTTGACATTGGAAGTAGCACTTCACCTTGGCGACGATACGGTCCGTACGATTGCGATGGCATCGACAGACGGATTGATTCGTGGAATGGAAGTCATTGACACAGGTGCGCCAATTTCCGTTCCAGTCGGAGAAGTCACCCTTGGCCGTGTATTCAACGTATTAGGGCAACCGATCGACTTAGAAGGGGAAATTCCGGCTGATGCGCGTCGTGACCCAATCCATCGCCCAGCGCCAAAGTTTGAAGAACTTGCAACAGAAGTAGAAATTTTGGAAACAGGTATTAAAGTCGTTGACCTGCTTGCTCCATACATTAAAGGTGGAAAAATCGGTCTATTCGGCGGTGCTGGTGTAGGAAAAACGGTTTTAATCCAAGAGCTTATTCATAACGTTGCGCAAGAGCACGGTGGTATTTCCGTATTCGCTGGCGTAGGGGAACGCACTCGTGAAGGAAACGACCTTTACCATGAAATGAAAGATTCTGGCGTTATCAGCAAAACTGCGATGGTGTTCGGACAAATGAACGAGCCGCCTGGTGCACGGATGCGCGTTGCGTTGACCGGATTAACGATGGCGGAATATTTCCGTGATGAGCAAGGACAAGACGTGTTGCTCTTTATCGACAACATTTTCCGTTTCACGCAGGCCGGTTCCGAGGTTTCGGCGCTATTAGGCCGCATGCCTTCTGCCGTAGGTTATCAACCGACGCTTGCGACAGAAATGGGTCAATTGCAAGAACGTATCACTTCAACAGCGGTTGGTTCTATCACATCGATTCAAGCGATTTACGTCCCAGCGGACGACTATACCGACCCAGCTCCAGCAACAACGTTCGCTCACTTGGACGCAACGACGAACCTGGAGCGGAAACTTGCGGAAATGGGTATTTATCCGGCCGTGGATCCGCTTGCGTCCACATCGCGCGCGCTTGCGCCTGAAATCGTCGGCGAAGAACATTACCAAGTAGCGCGCAAAGTGCAACAAACGTTGCAACGCTATAGAGAATTGCAAGATATTATCGCGATTCTCGGTATGGATGAGCTATCCGATGAGGATAAACTGGTCGTTGCTCGCGCTCGCCGCATTCAATTCTTCTTATCGCAAAACTTCCACGTCGCGGAGCAGTTTACCGGCCAGCCAGGTTCCTATGTGCCTGTTAAAGAAACGGTACGCGGCTTTAAAGAAATTTTGGAAGGAAAATACGACCATATTCCAGAAGATGCTTTCCGCTTAGTAGGGCGCATTGAAGAAGTCGTTGAAAGAGCGAAGCAAATGGGCGTAGAAGTTTAATTGAGGGACATAGGAGGATTTCATGATGAAAACGATCAAAGTCAGTGTCGTTACTCCTGATGGCCCGGTATATGAAGCGGACGTAGAGATGGTTAGCACGAAAGCAAAAAGCGGAGAGCTTGGAATTTTGCCAGGGCATATTCCGCTTGTCGCACCGCTGGAGATCAGTGCCGTTCGCCTGAAAAAAGAGGGGAAAACAGAATATATTGCGGTTAGCGGCGGATTTTTGGAAGTCCGCCCTGACAAAGTAACGATTTTGGCACAAGCGGCGGAAAGAGCGGAAGATATTGATGTGGCCCGCGCGAAAGCGGCAAAAGAACGCGCAGAACGCCGTCTGCAAAGCAAACAGGATGATATTGACTTTAAACGGGCGGAACTGGCGCTCAAACGCGCTATGAACCGTTTAAACGTAGCGCAAATGAAATAAAGACGGGAGGAAATATATTTCCTCCCGTCTTTATTATTGCTACTATGCTGATGGGGAAAATTCCAGGTTTTGTCGACACTGCTGGATATGAATGTTATAATGGTGATGAAAATATTGTAATTATGAAATATTTTTAAAAAATAAAACATCTACATACGAAGGGAGCGTATCGCAGTTGGGGAACGTATACGCCAATAGCTACTTGATTGTGTTTGTGTTTTTATGTATCGGCGTTTTGCTTCCTGTCGGGGCATTGACGCTCGGAAAGTTATTGCGTCCACACGTTCCGAGCGAAGCAAAGCAAACCACTTATGAAAGCGGTAACAATCCGTTCCATGATTCGCGCGTTCAGTTTCAAGTCCGCTACTACATGTTCGCTCTATTGTTTGTCATTTTTGATGTGGAGACCGTGTTTTTATATCCATGGGCTGTCGCCTATAACAAATTGGGATTATTTGCTCTCATTGAAATGTTTATTTTCGTGCTCATGCTTGTTTTAGGGCTCATCTATGCTTGGAAAAAGAAGGTGTTACAATGGATGTAAAATGGCTTGACGTCCCTGAAGGGGAGATGGAAGAGGTAAAGCGCAATGTGTTTTTGACGACGTTTGATCAGTTAAAGGCATGGGCCCGCAGCAATTCCCTCTGGCCGCTAACGTTCGGTCTTGCCTGTTGTGCGATTGAAATGATGGCGGTCGGTGGCTCCCACTACGATTTAGACCGGTTTGGCTCGTTTTTCCGCGCCTCGCCGCGGCAGTCCGACGTCATGATCGTCTCGGGAACGGTGACAAAAAAGATGGCGCCGATTTTGCGCCGCTTATATGACCAAATGCCGGAGCCAAAATGGGTGATTGCCATGGGATCATGCGCGACGGCGGGCGGACCGTATGTGAAATCCTACAGCGTCGTCAAAGGAGTAGATCAAATCGTGCCGGTCGACGTCTATATTCCTGGCTGTCCGCCAAATCCCGCCGCGTTGATTTACGGGATTAATAAATTAAAAGAAAAGATTCGTTATGAAGCGAAGACAGGGAAGAAGGTGCTGTAATCGATGAGCGAGGAAAAAGATTTACAGCAGCTGAAAAAAGAGGCGGCCGAGCGTGCAAAACAGCTGGCAAGGGAACGGCTGGCAGCGAAGCGGGCCGCCGAGCAGGCGGAACAGCTGTCTGACGATGCGAAAAAAGATGTAACGGAAGAAAAAACGGAGCCGTCAGCAGACGACATCGCCTTAGCGAAGAAAAAAGCGGCGGAAGCAGCGCGGGCAAAAGCAGCGGAGTTGCGGAGACAGAAAGAAGCAGCAGCAGGCAACCAAGCCGCAGAGGCGGAAGATGACATCGCACTCGCGAAGAAAAAAGCGGCGGAAGCAGCGCGAGCGAAAGCGGCAGAGTTGCGGAAACAGAAAGAAGCAGCAGGCAATCAAGCCGCGGAGGCGGAAGACGACATCGCACTCGCGAAGAAAAAAGCGGCGGAAGCAGCGCGAGCGAAAGCGGCGGAGTTGCGGAAACAGAAAGAAGCAGCAGGTGATCAAGCTGTAGAGGCGGAAGACGCCATCGCCTTAGCGAAGAAAAAGGCCGCGGCCGCAGCGAAAGCGAAAGCAGCAGCGCTTGCCAAACAAAAAGCGAAGGAAGCAGCGGGCGGCGAAACGGATGATGAGCTGGCGAAACAAAAAGCGATCGCCGCGGCAAAAGCAAAAGCCGCAGCCGCAGCAAAGGCGAAGGCGGCAGCGCTCGCCAAGCAGCAGGCAGGCGCGGAGGGATCCGCTGACAGCGACGACGAGCTCGCCAAGGCAAAAGCAAAGGCGGTTGCCGCGGCAAAAGCGAAAGCGGCGGCGGCAGCGAAGGCGAAAGCGGCGGGGGCGGAGACAACGGCGCAAAAGGAAGAAGCCCCATCGCCAAATCAGCCGTTGCTTGATAAATATGTGAAGGTGATCCGCGAACATCTTGGCGAGGATGTTCTAGAGGACGCCTACATCAACCGCCTTGCCAAAGACGTTCCGACGTTGGTCGCCAAAAAAGAAACCTACTACAAAATCGCTGAGTTCCTTAAATATAACGAACAGCTTGGCTTTGACTACTTATCCGAACTGCACGGAACCGATTTTCAGACGCATATGGAAGTATATGTGCACTTATATTCTTATAAAAACCAGCAAGCGGTTGCCTTGAAAGTAAAAATCGACCGGGATCAGCCGGAAATTGATTCGCTCGTTCCGCTTTGGCAAGGGGCCAATTGGCCGGAATGCGAGGCGTACGACCTGCTTGGCATCCGCTTTAAAGGGCATCCGAACTTAATCCGCATCTTTTTAGGGGAAAACTGGGTCGGATATCCGCTTCGCAAAGATTATGAACCATACGACGTGGAGGTATAGCGTATGCTTCGGACGGAAGAAATGATTTTAAACGTAGGACCGCAGCACCCAAGCACACACGGGGTTTTCCGCCTCATCTTAAAAGTGGATGGCGAGATCATTCAAGAAGCGACACCGGTCATCGGCTACCTCCACCGCGGAACGGAAAAGCTGGCAGAGAGTCTGCAATATACGCAAATCATCCCGTACACGGACCGGATGGACTATTTGTCGGCAATGACGAACAACTATGTCATTTGCCATGCCGTCGAAACGATGATGGGCATTGAAGTTCCGGAAAGGGCAGAATATTTGCGCGTTTTGGCAATGGAGCTTGGGAGAATCGCCAGCCATCTTGTCTGGTGGGGGACGTATTTGCTCGATATTGGCGCCATCAGCCCATTTCTATATGCGTTCCGCGAGCGGGAAATGATTATTAATCTATTAAACGAGCTATCGGGAGCACGCCTGACTTTCAACTATATGCGCGTCGGCGGTGTGAAATGGGATGCGCCGGATGGTTGGATCGAAAAAGTGAAGCAGTTTGTCCCGTATATGCGCGAACAACTTGCCGGCTATCACGATCTGGTGACGGGGAATGAAATTTTCCGCCATCGCGTCATCGGCATCGGCAAATATACGAAAGAGGACGCGCTCAACTATTCATTAAGCGGCGTGAACTTACGCTGCACCGGCGTGAAATGGGACTTGCGGAAAAACGAGCCGTACTCCATTTATGACCGCTTCGATTTCGACATCCCCGTCGCGGAGGAAGGAGACTGTTTTGCCCGCTATCAGTGCCGTTTGGCAGAAATCGAACAATCGTTGAACATCATTGAACAAGCGTGTGAACAATTTCCAGAAGGCGGAGAAATTATGGGAAAAGTGCCGCGGATCATTAAAGCGCCGCCGGGAGAAACGTTCGTCCGCATCGAATCGCCGCGTGGCGAAATCGGCTGCTATATCGCCAGCGACGGCAAAAAAGAGCCGTACCGCCTCAAATTCCGTCGGCCGTCGTTTTACAATTTGCAAATACTTCCGAAACTGCTGAAAGGTGAAAATATCGCGAACGTCATTGCCATTCTTGGCTCCATCGATATTGTGCTCGGGGAGGTCGACGGATAATGGAACAATTGTTGAATTCCGTCCCAAGCTGGACGAATGTGGCCATTTTTTTCGGGCTGGGTGCCGCGTTGCTATTGGTGGTGCTTGGCTTTGTCACGTACGGCATTTTGGCGGAACGGAAAGTGATGGGCTTTATGCAAGGCCGCTACGGCCCAAACCATGTCGGCGGCCGCTGGGGGCTTTTGCAAACGGTGGCCGATGTGTTGAAGCTGCTGCTGAAAGAAGACACGATTCCGAAAGCGGCGGACCGGCCGTTGTTCATTTTGGCGCCAATCCTTGCCTTTGCGCCGGCGTTTATGGTATTGGCGGTGCTGCCGTTTACCGATGCGTTTCAGTTTGCCGATATCGGCGTCGGCCTCCTTTATTACATTGCCGTTTCGGGACTGACGACGATCGGCGTCGTTACCGGCGGATGGGCATCGAACAATAAATACGCGCTCATCGGCGGCATGCGCGCGGCAGCGCAAATGATCTCCTATGAAATTCCGCTCGTGATGTCCGTGCTTGGCATCGTGCTGCTGACAGGAAGTTTAAACTTAAACGATATTGTTGCAGCGCAGAAAGACGTATGGTACATTTTTACGCAGCCAGTCGCGTTTATCGTGTTTCTCGTCGCGGCCGTCTCCGAGTTAAACCGCACGCCGTTCGACTTGCCGGAAGCGGAATCTGAGCTGGTCGCCGGATTTCATGTCGAATATTCCGGTTTCCGCTGGGCGTTCTTTATGCTTGCGGAGTATGTGTACTTTTTTGCGATGGCCGCCCTGACAACGATATTATTTTTAGGCGGCTGGCATCCGGTCATGTTTTTAGGCTTTATTCCAGGGCCGGTTTGGTTTGCGCTCAAATTCAGCGCCGTCGTGTTCGTTCTCATTTGGTTTCGCGCGACCTTCCCGCGCCTGCGGGCCGATCAGCTTATGGAATTAGGCTGGAAAGTATTGTTTCCTGTTGCGCTTGCCAATATCTTTGTAACGGCGCTCGTGAAAGAACTATTTTTCTAATCGAAATGGGGTGACAGGCATGATCGGGTTGGCCAAAGGATTGGCGTATACGTTAAAAAATTTGACGCGCGAGAAAGTGACGTACGACTATCCGAACGAACCGCTTCCGCTTCCGGACCGGTTCCGCGGCATTCAAAAGTTTTATCCGGAAAAATGCATTGTTTGCAACCAATGTGCCAATATTTGTCCGACGGACTGTATTCAGCTGACGGGGAAAAAACACCCGGATCCGACGAAAAAAGGGAAAATCATCGATACGTACAACATTAACTTTGAAATTTGTATTTTATGCGATCTTTGCACCGAGGTATGTCCGACGGAAGCCATTGTCATGACCAACAATTTCGAACTGGCCGAATACAGCCGCGATGCCCTTTATAAAGATTTGGCATGGCTCGATGAGAACGATACAAACATTCGAAAGGAGAATAAGCCGTGAGCGGAGAATATCTCGCCTTTTTAGCACTCGCCCTCGTTGCCATTACCGGCGGGGTGTTGATGCTCAACTTAACGAAAGTCGTTCACATGGTCATCGCGCTCGTATTCACCTTCATTAGCATCGCGGGGTTGTATGTGCTGTTATCAGCGGAGTTTGTCGCTGTCGTGCAAGTGTTGATTTACTCGGGCGCCATCACCATTATGATGCTGTTTGGCATCATGCTGACGCGCCATCAGGAAGAAGAGGGAGAAAAAACGACAACGGGCGGATTTTGGCGCAAAGCGCTCACCGCCATTGCCGTCTTCGCCTTTGGCATCGCTGTTTATCTCGGCGTTTACCAGCTTGATTTTGGCGAGGAAGGCGCCCACCTGCATGAAAACAATACAGAGCAGATCGGCATAGCGCTATATTCCCATTATACAATCCCGTTTGAAATTGCGTCCGTCATTTTGCTTGTCGCGCTCGTCGGGGCGATTATACTGGCAAAAAAAGATGATGAGGGGGCATCGAAATGAGCTCCGTTCCTTTATCCGTGTATCTCGCGTTAGCGCTCATTTTGTTTTGCATCGGTCTGTACGGCGCGCTGACGAAGCGAAATACCGTCATTGTCCTTATTTGCATTGAATTAATGCTGAATGCGGTCAATATTAACTTAGTGGCGTTTGCCAAATACGGGGCCCATCCCGGCATTACCGGACAGATTTTTGCGCTGTTTACGATCGCGGTAGCGGCGGCCGAAGCGGCTGTGGGCCTGGCGGTATTAATGGCGCTTTACCGCAACCGCAAAACAGTGAATATCGATGAGATCGATTCGCTAAAAGATTAAAAATAGGATGGAAAATGAAAAGAGCTTTTGCTGAAAAAAGCTCTTCATAAAAGGGGACTGTGATACCATGATGGAAATAGCCTGGATCGTACCGCTTTTTCCGTTGTTTTCCTTTTTCTTCTTGTTAGTATTAGGGAAAAAAATGAAGGAAACGAGTGCACATGTCGGCATCCTTATGACGCTTTTTTCCTTCCTCGTCTCGCTCGCCGTGCTGCTGGACCGGCTCGGTGGTTCGACATACAAGGCGGAACATGTATGGCTGACTGTCGGCAGCGCGAAATTAACGGCCGGATTTGCGGTGACGGCGCTAAACGCATGGATGCTCGTCGTTGTTTCTCTCGTCAGCTTTCTCGTACATATCTATTCGAAAGGATACATGCATGGGGATGAGCGCTTCTCCGTTTTCTATGCGTATTTAGGGCTGTTCACCTTTGCGATGCTTGGCCTTGTGCTTTCACCGAATTTGCTGCAGACATACGTGTTTTGGGAACTCGTCGGCCTCGGCTCGTTTCTATTAATCGGATTTTACTTCTATAAAGAGGAAGCGAAGGCAGCTGCCAAAAAAGCGTTTATTATGACACGCATCGGCGATGTCGGCTTTTTCATCGGCATGATTCTATTATTCTGGCAAGTTGGCAGTTTTGCATACGATGATATTTTCCAAGCGGCAGAAAACGGCACGCTGTCGCCGACGATGGTGACCTTAACCGCGATTTTGATTTTCATCGGCGCCGTCGGGAAATCGGGCCAGTTCCCGCTCCATACATGGCTCCCGGACGCGATGGAAGGCCCGACACCGGTTTCGGCATTAATCCACGCGGCCACGATGGTTGCCGCCGGGGTTTACTTAGTCGCTGCCTTGTTCCCGCTCTATGAAGCGAGCGAAACGGCAATGATGACGGTGGCAGTGATCGGGGGATTTACGGCTCTCTTTGCCGCTACGATTGGTTTGGTGCAAACCGACATTAAACGTGTGCTCGCGTATTCGACGGTAAGCCAGCTCGGCTACATGATGCTGGCGCTTGGTTCGGGAAGTTATGTGGCAGGCATCTTCCATTTAACGACCCATGCGTTTTTCAAAGCGCTCTTGTTTTTAGCGGCGGGAAGCGTCATTCATGCCGTCCATACGCAAGACATTGAAAAAATGGGCGGGCTTTGGCGGAAAATGCCGCTTACTGCACCGCTGTTTCTCATCGGCACGTTAGCGATTAGCGGTGTCCCGCTTTTCTCCGGATTTTTTAGCAAGGATGAAATTTTGGTGGCCGCCTGGACGCACGGGCATATCGTCTTGTTCTGGATCGCGGTAGCAGCCGCCTTTTTCACCGCGTTTTACATGTTCCGCCTCTTTTTCCTCGTCTTTGGCGGGGAAAAGCGGCATGATGCAAAAGACGTTCATGAAGCACCAGCAGTGATGACGCTGCCGATGATCGTGCTCGCCGTGCTCGCTGTTGCCGCCGGGTACGTTCATACCCCTTGGTTCGGCACCTTTCTTGGCGATTGGCTGACAGACGGCGCCTATGCGCATGAAACAGCGCCGGGCTGGATTATGGTGGTGGCGACGGCCGTTTCCTTGCTTGGCATTTTCCTGGCGTGGCTTATGTACGGAAAACGATCGCTTGCGCGGGATTGGCTCAGCTCGCGCGTTCCGCATACGTACAGCTTGCTGCGGAATAAGTATTACATCGATGAATTGTATATGCGTACCGTTGGCTATGCGGCGACGGCAATCAGTCTATTACTCTCGTATATCGACCGCTTTCTTGTCGAAGGGGTTGCCCGCTTGATCACCGCGACCGTCCATACGGTCGCATCGATCGGGTCGCGCATGCAAAACGGGCAAGTGCAAACATACGGCGCTGTCACGTTCGTCGGCCTTGCGCTTCTCGTCGTCATTCTCGCGTTCACAGGGGGGTACTTATAATGAATGGAACGTACTTTCTGTCACTCTTAATCTTCTCCCCGCTGCTTGGCGTGATTTTGCTTGCGTTTGTGCCAAAAACGCAAGAACGGACGGTCAAACTGCTCGGCTTTTTATCGACGCTGCCGCCGCTTCTTTTATCGCTATTTGCCTTTTCGCAATATTTGCGAGGCTATCGCCTTGAGCATTTGGCGGAAAAGCATGACTGGGTTCGCTTTGCTGATTTTCCGTTTCTTACGGAGTCGACCTACTTGATTCGCTATGAGCTGAATATCGATGGCTTTTCGCTCGTGATGATCGTATTGACATCGCTATTGGCGACGCTTGCCGCCGCCGCTTCCATTCACATTAAAAAGGAATGGAAAGGTTATTTTCAGCTCTTTCTTTTGCTAGAGATCGGCATGCTTGGCGTATTTGCGGCAGGAAATATGATTTTGTTCTTTATCTTTTTGGAAATGACGCTCGTTCCGATGTTCTTTTTAGTCGGCAAGTGGGGCGGGTTTGACCGGGAGCGTGCCGCCTACAGCTACTTGCTGTACAATGGGCTTGGTTCAGCGATTTTGCTCATCGTCATCCTCGTTTTATTCGCCCGTGCCGGAACGTCGAATCTCGTGTTGTTAAAAGAAATGCTGCACAATCCGGTGGCACAGGTGCAGCTGATTGCGCCGCTTTCTAAGGAACTTCGGTTATGGCTGTTTGTCGCTTTGTTTATCGCCTTTGGTATTAAACTACCGATCGTGCCGTTCCACCGCTGGATGCTGCGCGTCCATGTCGAAGCGCCGCCAGCGATTGTCATGCTGCACGCCGGCGTGCTCTTGAAAATTGGGGCGTACGGTCTCATTCGCTTCGGCATCGGGCTGTTTCCTGATCAGTTTCGCCATTTTGCCTTTTGGATTGCCGTGTTAGGGGTCGTCAACCTATTGTATGGAGCATTTTTAGCGTTCGTGCAAGAGGAATTCAAAATGGTGCTCGCCTATTCGAGCGTTTCGCATATGGGGATTATATTGATCGGATTAGGTGCGCTCAATGAAGCGGGGATTCAAGGCGCCATCTTCCAGGCGGTTTCCCACGGGTTGATTGCCGCGTTCCTGTTCCTGCTCGTCAGCATTTTATACGAACGGACGAATACGACGGCGATCGACCGTTTAGGCGGACTCGCAAAAGCGATGCCGCTGACGGCAGGGTGTTTGCTTGCCGGTGCGATGGCATCGCTCGGTCTGCCGGGAATGTCGGGATTTATCAGCGAATTTACCGCCTTTTTAGGGTTGTTCCAAGTGAGGCCGGTTGTCGCCGCGATTGGCACGCTTGGCATCATTATGACCGCCGTTTATATGCTGCGCGCCGTATTGAATATGACGTTTGGCCCGTCAAGGCGCGATGGCGTACAAGCGCTGGATATGAGCGCGGGCGAAGCGGTTCCGGCGTTCATTTTGCTCGCGCTCATTGTCGCCGTCGGCGTTTATCCGTACATGTTAGCGAAGCCGTTGCAGGCGGCGATTGAAATGATGATGAACGGGTTAGGAGGGTGAGAGAGATGAGCATGCATACATTATTGCAATACAAATGGGGCATGATGACACCGGAGTTTATCGTTTTGATCACGGCGCTCATTCTCTCGCTGGCCGATTTATTGATGCCAAATGATAAAAACCGGCGCCCGCTTGCATGGATTGCGGTGGTCGGCGTCGTCCTGGCGCTTATCACGACCGCAGGGCTCATTCCGGCAAAAACAGTGTCGATTTTGTACGATACGTTCCGCCTTGATGCCTTCAGCAAGGCGTTTAAGCTGCTGATACTGGCTGGAGGGGCGCTTTGCCTCCTGCTTGCGCTCGATTACCGTCCAAAAGAAGGGCTCTCACACCGCGGCGAATTTTACTATTTGCTCCTTTGCGCGCTGCTCGGCGCGATGATCATGGCTTCAAGCGGCGATTTGATTACGTTGTTTGTCGGACTGGAGCTGTTATCCGTTTCTTCGTATATTTTGGCGGGAATCCGCAAAACATCGGCGCAATCCAACGAATCAGCGCTAAAATACGTCATTAACGGCGGTATTGCGACAGCGATCACGCTGTTTGGCATGAGCTATATTTTCGGTTTAACCGGCACGACGAATTTGAAAGAGATTGCGCTCGAAGTGCAGAAGCTGGCAGACAGCAACTACCAATACCTGCTGGCCCTTGCTTTTCTCCTGCTGCTCGTCGGATTGTCGTTTAAAATTTCGTCCGTCCCGTTCCATATGTGGACGCCGGACGTCTATCAAGGGGCGCCAACGCCGGTGACCGCCTTTTTAAGCGTTGTCTCGAAAACAGCCGGTTTTGTCATCCTGCTGCGGCTGATGATCACGATTTTTGCCGCCGCGCCTTCGCACGGAAAAGATTCGTCTTCGCTTTTGTTGTCGATGCAAGATTATATCGCCGTGTTAGCCGGCCTTACGATGATCATCGGCAATACGGTCGCATTAAGACAGCGGAGCATGAAGCGTCTGTTTGCGTATTCGAGCATCGCCCACGCTGGCTATCTCCTTGTCGGGTTTGCCGCGATGTCATGGGTGATGATCGATTCGATCTGGTTTTATTTGCTCGCCTATGTACTGATGAATGTTGGCGCGTTTGCCGTCATTCAACGCTTGTCGGATGAGGCGGACTCCGACGATATGAGCCATTTTGCCGGCCTGTATCAGCGCAATCCGCTGCTCGCGGTAGCGATGGGAATTTTCCTGCTGTCGCTGGCCGGCATTCCGGGTACGGCCGGTTTCATCGGCAAGCTGAACATTTTCCTCGGCGCATTGATGACCGAACCCGGCCATTACGTGCTCGCCGCGGTGATGATCGCGACCACGGTCGTATCCTACGTCTACTATTTCGGCGTGTTTGTGCAAATTTTCTTCCGTCCTGCCGACGAAGCAGCATCGGTCAAACTGCCAGTCGGACTGACAGTCACCGTTGTGCTTTGCGCGCTTGGCACCCTGCTGCTTGGCATTTTCCCGAGCTTGGCATACCAGGTTCTCGCCCAGTTCCAGCATTTTGGCGATTTCCTGCAATAACGTTACAATAGAAGGGGAAACTTCCCCTTCTTTTTTTATCGACGACTAGGCCGCTAATTTGGCGGTAGAAAGAGGTGAAAAGCGATGATGCCGATACTAGGCCAGCAAGCGCTAGTGAG
Organism: Parageobacillus genomosp. 1; assembly: GCF_000632515.1. Classification (GTDB taxonomy): domain Bacteria; phylum Bacillota; class Bacilli; order Bacillales; family Anoxybacillaceae; genus Saccharococcus. The sequence continues at coordinate 3,370,023 of NZ_CM002692.1, read as the reverse complement.
CATTATTGTCCATCTTGCTTTTATCGCCATTACATGGTGGACGCTGCAAGGAGTGCGGCTCGAGGCGATAATCAAGCCAAACCGCGTCTTTCAAGGACGTCTGCTTTACATTTTATTGACGATTGCGATCGGTTCGACAGTCGCCAACTTTTTTCTCGACTATTTATCATGGTCGACACAACTTCCGTTTCTCTTTCGAGGCGAGTAAAATTACTCGCCTTTTTTATCTTTTTGATAACGCTTACATTTTTGATTTTGTCGATTTTTTTTATGTATGTTCACTTCCGATCTGGCAACAATAACAGGTAAGGAGAGGAAGTGAAACGGATATGAAAAAAGGACAAGCCTATGCCTTCGCTTTTTTATTGGCGTTGTTCGTCATCGTCGGCATGTGCCAATACAAATCGGGAGAAGCAATGGGGAACGGGCCGCTTCATCCGTTAGAAACGATCGCACGCGTCCTCAAGAATAATGATGTTACTATTCAACAATGGACCGTTTACACAAGAGAGTATGCCCACGATATTAAAAATGATGCAGCATTTTTCAAAAAGCTGGCGGAATTGAAGAAAGAAAACCGCGCTTTTCACTGGTCTTTCGACACCAACCACCATCTGAAAAAAGCAATTGGCACACACCAACACCCCTTCTTTCAAGAAAAAATTCAGCTCATCATGACGGTCACAAACAACAAGCCGCAAACGTATATCCTCTATGAAGTCAAAGGGCTAAATTGGAACGACAAAGTAGAGAAAGAAGTGGTCAAAAAAATAGAGAAAAAGTCGAAACAACTATTTGTGAAACGACCTACATTTTTCACTTGTATTCAAGGAGATTTCAGTGATAATATGAAAGGTGGTTTGTTCGATTACGCATTACATTTATTACATGAGTTTCAAGCAAGACCAGTCGAGTCTTTGCAGGAAGAGTCACTTGTTTCGCTATCTGCATATACTGGGCAGTGGGAGAATGTTCTTCCAACCAGTAACCATCCGATGAATCTGCAGCTTGCCTTAAGAGAAAGATTGGGCGGAAAGACGACTGTCGTTATTGGAACCCCAATCATTACCGTTGAATATTAATATAGAGAAATTGGACGCGGAGGGGAATACCTTGGAAAAGATAATCGTCCGTGGCGGAAACCGGTTGAGCGGCACCGTGAAAGTAGAAGGAGCGAAAAATGCCGTTTTGCCTGTTATCGCTGCAACATTGTTAGCGACAAATGGAAAAAGTGCTATTCATGATGTGCCTGCTCTTTCCGATGTATATACAATTAGTGAAGTGCTCCGCTATTTAGGCGCAGAAGTAGACATAAACATAGCGAGAAATATGATCGCTGTTGATGCCACCGGCCCGTTAAAGATGGAAGCGCCGTTTGAATACGTGCGGAAAATGCGGGCATCAGTGCTCGTCATGGGTCCGCTCTTGGCGCGAAATGGTCGAGCCCGCGTCGCACTCCCAGGAGGATGCGCCATCGGTTCGCGCCCGATTGACCAGCATTTAAAAGGATTTGAAGCAATGGGAGCAACCGTGAAAGTGGGCAACGGATTTATCGATGCCGAAGTACAAGGAAGATTGCGCGGGGCAAAAATTTATTTGGATTTTCCAAGCGTTGGAGCAACGGAAAATATTATGATGGCGGCCGTGTTGGCTGAGGGCACCACCATCATTGAAAACTGCGCGAAAGAGCCGGAAATTGTCGATTTAGCTAACTTTTTAAACGCAATGGGCGCCAAAGTGCGCGGTGCCGGCACTGGTACGATTCGCATCGAAGGTGTAGACGAATTAACCGGCACGACACATACCGTGATCCCAGACCGCATTGAAGCAGGTACATTTATGGTTGCAGCGGCCATTACCGGCGGCAATGTCCTTGTGCAAGGTGCCGTTCCAGAACATTTAAGCTCACTGATAGCCAAAATGGAAGAAATGGGTGTCACCATTATCGAAGAAAAAAATGGATTACGAGTCATCGGACCGGAAACATTAAAAGCGGTCGACATTAAAACGATGCCGTATCCAGGCTTTCCAACCGACATGCAATCGCAAATGATGGCATTGCTTTTGAAAGCGGAAGGTACGAGCATGGTGACGGAGACGGTATTTGAAAACCGTTTCATGCATGTCGAAGAATTCCGCCGCATGAACGCTGACATTAAAATTGAAGGACGTTCCGTCATTATTAATGGCCCTTGTAATTTGCAAGGCGCGGAAGTGGCGGCGACCGATTTGCGCGCCGCAGCAGCGTTGATTTTAGCCGGTTTGGCGGCGGAAGGCTATACGCGTGTGACGGAATTAAGACATCTTGACCGCGGCTATGTCCGCTTCCATGAAAAACTGGCCGCGCTTGGCGCTGATATTGAACGCGTCAATGAAAAAACGGAAGCAGCGTTCGACGAAGCAAAAGTAAACGATTTGAACGTATAAGCCGAAAAAAACGACCGTCAGCTACATATTGTAGTGAATGGTCGTTTTTATTTTGAGCGCGGCAGCTGCCGCTGTTTTTCCCTCGTACATACAACGATGAGAAGACATGTCGGGCAAAAGGAGAGGAAGGGCGGAACAGCTAGCTAAACAAGCCCCTCTAAAAAGAAGTTGTCATATATACTTGTCCGAGCCCATAACTATATAACGAACCAAAGCAAACGCAGGCACTCCCAGGGCGAACATCGATGCGACTGCGCCTGAATGGGAGCGATGTCCGCTTGTGCTGGAAAAATGAATATTGGAGGCTCGGCTATATGAAACGGATAAAACCAATTATGGCACTCCTTGCATGTTTATTTGTCGTCGTACTGATCGTTCCAACGATATTAGTCATTCCATTTCACGACGGGAAAGTAGAAAAATTGGCGGAAGAACTGCGTCAGCAAGAAACGAAGCAACAAGTTAAAGCAGCCGAAAGCGGGCCGACCGTCGAAGTTGCGGTATACCGCAGTAAACAAAAGCGCATTGAACATATTCCGCTCGAGCAATATGTCATCGGCGTCGTCGCAGCGGAAATGCCGGCCGAATTCGAGATGGAAGCATTAAAGGCACAAGCGCTGACGGCGAGAACGTACATTGTCAAACAGTTATTAAACGACCAGCCGATCAGCTTGCCAAAGGGAGCGAATGTGACCGATACGGTGATGCACCAAGTCTACTACAGCGATGACGAGCTGAAACGTTTATGGGGTAGCGACTACGATTGGAAAATCGAAAAGATTACGAAAGCGGTGCTAGAAACGCGCGGGCAAATTTTAACGTACAACAACCAGCCGATCGAAGCGTCGTTTTTTTCGACAAGCAACGGCTATACGGAAAACTCGGAAGCATATTGGCAAAATGAATTTCCGTACTTAAAAAGCGTAGCCAGCCCGTGGGATAAAAAGTCGCCCAAATTCTATCACCAAAAAGTAATTTCGGTGGCGGAATTTGAACGAAAACTAGGAGTGAAACTGCCGGAAAACGGCTCGGTTGGCGTTATTTTATCGCGCACGCCTGGGAAACGTGTCGATGTCGTCGAAATCAACGGCAAAAAATTGAAAGGAAGAGAAGTGCGCGAAAAGCTCGATTTAACCTCGACGGATTTTACATGGATGCGCAAAGGCAATGAAATTATTATAACAACGAAAGGATACGGCCATGGCGTCGGCATGAGCCAATACGGAGCCAATTTTATGGCGCAGGAAGGAAAGACGTACGACCAAATCGTCAAATATTATTACCGCGGGGTGAACATTTCTTCGGCGACCGCGTTTTTAAATAAGCTGACGGCAAAAAAATAGGGGCAAAAACGCCTCTATTTTTTTGCATAAAATGACACATTTTTTAAAAAAATAAATGAAAAAGTTGTTTTTGCGTGTATATATTTTCCTCTTTCTGTTCAAAATGGTTGCTGAGGTGATGAACATGAGAGAGGAAGAAAAGAAACAATTACAGAAACCAAGTTTACAACGGTTGTTCAGAAAGCGTTGGGTATTTCCAGCCATCTATTTGACATGTGCTGCCCTTATTGTGGCAGGAGCGCTCTGGTTCCAGAACAAACATGACGGAAAAACAGGAAAAGACGAATACGAATACAGCCAATCAGGCACATCGCAGCATAACGAGCCGGCCGTTCCTGTCAACGAAGCAGTAGAAAAATTCACGATGCCGGTCCTTGATGCAAATTCTGTAGAAATTAAAACACCGTTCTACGATGACAAAGCGTCAAAAGAAGAACAGGAAGCAGCTCTCGTCTTTTATGATAATACGTATCATCCAAACCACGGCATCGATATCGTCCGTAAAGACGGCAAAACGTTTGATGTCACTGCTTCGTTAAGCGGTACCGTCACTAAAGCGGAAAAAGACCCAATCTTAGGCTACGTCGTAGAAATCGACCATGAAAACGGCGTCACTACTGTTTACCAATCGCTTGCTGACGTGAAGGTAGAAGCGGGCGATACGGTAAAACAAGGGGAAATCATCGGCAAGGCAGGCCAAAGCCAATTTAACCAAGAGGCTGGCATCCACGCCCACTTTGAAATCCGCAAAGACGGTAAGCCGGTCAATCCGATCGACTACATCGACAAGCCGCTTACGGCATTAACGGAACAAAAAGCTGGAAATGACAACGCAACCGAACAAAACAACACAACGTCAACAGAGGAACAAACGCAATCGAATGAACAACCATCTTCTGATGAGCAAACGCAATCGAACGAACAACCATCTTCTGATCAGCAAATGCAATCCGATGATGAGGCACCAGCAACTGACAAGAGCACAACGACACCAAGCGAGGAAGAGCAAGATGACGCTTCTTCCTCCAAAACGCCAGATGCCTCGATCGGAATGGCAAGAGCGTAACAGGAGATCGCCTGTTTCCTTCCTACTGTGTGGAGGGAGACAGGCGATTTTTTTTGAAAGCAGGAAAGGAAAACCATTTCGAAAAGCGAATAGTTAGCAACAGGGCTTACGATTAGGGGGGAGACGAATGGACTATTTATATTATCCACATCCGTCGCAGCGGATGACGACGTTTGCGGCCAATGGCATGGTGGCGACCTCACAGCCGCTGGCAGCACAGGCCGGGCTGGATGTCTTAAAAAAAGGCGGAAATGCGATCGATGCGGCGATTGCGACCGCCGCCTGCTTGACGGTCGTCGAGCCGACTTCCAACGGCATCGGCAGCGACGCGTTTGCCATTGTTTGGACAAATGGCAAGCTGTATGGATTAAATGCTAGCGGCTATTCGCCAAAATCGATTTCGATTGCGGCAGTAAAAGAACGGGGATATAAAGAAATTCCGAAACACGGCTGGATTCCGGTCACCGTCCCGGGCGCACCGGCGGCGTGGGCGGCACTGTCCAAGCGGTTTGGCAGGCTGCCGCTTACCGAAGTGTTAAAGCCGGCGATCGAGTACGCGGAAAACGGCTATCCGGTGTCTCCAACGTTAGGGAAGTACTGGCAGGCTGCGTTTCAAACGTATCAAAAAACGTTAAAAGGTCCGGAGTTTGCCAGCTGGTTTGCGACTTTTGCGCCGAACGGGCGCGCGCCGAAAATCGGGGAAATATGGGCGTCCAAAGACCATGCCAATACGCTCGGCCTCATTGCTGAAACGAATGCGGAAAGCTTTTACCGCGGCGAGTTGGCGGAAAAAATCGCTGCCTATTCCAAACAATACAACGGCTTTCTCGATCTTGATGATTTAGCCGAGTATGAGCCGGAATGGGTCGAGCCGATTTCCGTTCACTACCGCGGCTATGACGTGTGGGAAATCCCGCCGAACGGCCAAGGCCTTGTCGCCTTAATGGCGCTGAATATCATGAAAGGATTCGCCGTTCCGGAAACGCCAACGGTCGCGACATACCATCAGCAAATTGAGGCGATGAAGCTGGCATTTGCCGACGGGCAGGCGTATATCGCAGACCGTAGGCATATGGAGCACCGTGTCGAAGAGTTGCTATCTGATTCGTTTGCCGACGCGAGACGGGCGCTGATTGGCGAAGAAGCGCTGCTTCCAAAGCCGGGAACGCCGCCAAAAGGCGGAACCGTATATTTAGCAACGGCGGACGGGGAAGGCAATATGGTGTCGTTTATTCAAAGCAACTACATGGGCTTTGGCTCCGGTTTGGTCGTTCCAGGCACCGGCATCGCCCTGCAAAATCGCGGCCATAATTTTTCCTTCGATGAAACCCATGTGAACCGATTGGAGCCACGGAAAAAACCGTACCATACGATCATTCCGGGATTTTTGACCAAAGGCGGCGAACCAGTCGGACCGTTCGGCGTCATGGGCGGATTTATGCAGCCGCAAGGACATTTGCAAGTGATCATGAACACGATCGATTTCCATCTCAATCCGCAAGTGGCGCTCGATGCACCAAGATGGCAATGGACGGAAGGCAAAAAAGTGCTCGTCGAGCCGCACTTCCCACGCCATATCGCCGAAGCGCTCATACGAAAAGGGCATGATATTCATGTTTGCCTTGATTCGGGGACATTCGGGCGCGGGCAAATTATTTGGCGCGATCCGCGCTCGGGCGTACTGATCGGTGGGACGGAGCCGCGCACCGATGGCGCTGTCGCCGCGTGGTAACTAGGGCGTGATGACAGCATAGGAACCAAGCGCACTTATTCCTCGCATTTTCCGTGTCGGCATGCTTGGGTACGGTTGTGTCCATAAAGAAGCCATCGAAAGTATACGACGCGGTATTTTTATCATCATCGAGCGAGAAGCCCCCACTTCAACTAGAGAGAAGTGGAGGAGGGACCAGCATAAAAAACCTGCCTTTGGCGCCAAAGGCAGGTTTTTTGTTATTCCACCGTAAACGTAATCGTCGCTTTCGCATTCGGCCAGTTTTTATCGGCTAGCCACCATTCAAGCGTGTAATTTCCCGGCGGCAAATCGGCAAACGTTTCTTGGAATACAAGCTCTTCTCCTTGCTTTAGCTGGCGCTCTTCGTAAATTTGCGTAAAAAATTTTCCCTCGCTGAACTGCTTTACCTTCTTTTCGTCGCGGTACAAGATGTAATCATACTTTTTCCCGCTCGTAAACGTCACCGTCTGCACGCGCTCGGTTTGATTTTTTACTTTAAACGTCACGACGTACGTTCCATCTTTTTTTTCGTACGTTAACGACGGTTCAAGCGTTCCGGCGACAATGCCCTGCTGTTCGATCGGCACTTTTGGCTGCTCCGTCTCATTTTTCGCCTTCGGCCGCTCTCCACCGTTGTTCGCTGCAAAAAGCATGCTAATCACCGCCCCGCCCGCAATCATGCTTATCAATCCAATTGTCCGCCCTTTTCCCATCATTGTCCACTCCTTTCTATACTTACATTATAGTCGTGTCCACTTTTCCGCTTGTTACAACCAATGAAAAAAATTTATGAAAAAACGTTTGTCCGCCTTGATATTTCTGGTATATATGACCGATTTGTCTAATAAAATGTTACAAATTGAACAACAACGAGAGTGTTTGAGGTGGGGATCGTTCGTAACAGCACGAATACCTGCTCGAGATGTTTCCAAAATGCACAAGTAGAAGTGGTTTTCATCATCCACGAGGCGAGTCTCATTTCACACTCCTCACATCCAACTTAGGGAGGGCGAGTGGTGTGCACGATTACATCAAAGAGCGTACGATCAAGATTGGAAAGTACATCGTGGAGACGAGGAAAACCGTTCGCGTCATCGCGAAAGAGTTCGGTGTTTCCAAAAGCACGGTTCACAAAGATTTAACCGAGCGGCTGCCGGAAATTAATCCGGAGCTGGCCCAGGAAGTCAAACAAATTCTCGATTATCATAAATCCATTCGTCATTTACGCGGGGGAGAAGCGACAAAGAAAAAATACAAAAAACAAGCGATTAAAAACAATTAACTTTTTTCCTTGCGCCCTGCTTTCGTCACAAAAATAGTATCATTATCCTAATCGAATATGGTAAAATAACCAATTAGGAGTGATTTGAGGGCAGAGGCAAGGAGGATTCATATGTTTTCTAGAGATATTGGCATTGACCTTGGCACGGCGAACGTACTCATTTTTATCAAAGGAAAAGGAATTGTGCTCAATGAGCCGTCCGTCGTCGCGATTGATAAAAACACGAACAAGGTGCTCGCTGTCGGCGAAGAAGCAAGGCGAATGGTAGGACGTACTCCTGGGAATATCGTTGCCATTCGGCCGCTCAAAGACGGAGTAATCGCTGATTTCGACATTACGGAAGCGATGTTGAAACACTTTTTAAGCAAGCTCGATGTTAAAGGCTTTTTCGCCAAACCGCGCATTTTAATTTGTTGCCCGACGAACACGACATCGGTAGAGCGGAAAGCGATCAAAGAGGCAGCAGAAAAAAGCGGCGGCAAAAAAGTGTACTTGGAGGAAGAGCCAAAAGTAGCGGCCATTGGCGCAGGAATGGACATTTTCCAGCCGTGCGGAAACATGGTGGTCGATATCGGCGGTGGCACGACCGATGTGGCGGTTCTCTCTATGGGAGACATTGTCACCGCCTCTTCCATTAAAATGGCTGGGGACAAGCTCGATCTGGAAATTTTGCATTATATCAAACGGGAATATAAGCTGCTCATCGGCGAACGAACCGCGGAAGAAATCAAAATCAAAGTCGCAACTGTATTCCCAGGCGCACGTGACGAGGAATTTGACGTTCGCGGCCGCGACCTTGTCACAGGGTTGCCGCGCACGATTACGATCCGATCCGCGGAAATCGAAAAGGCGCTGCGCGAGTCAGTGTCGATGATTGTACAAGCCGCCAAGAGCGTCTTGGAACGCACGCCGCCGGAACTGTCGGCCGATATTATTGACCGCGGCGTCATTTTGACGGGCGGCGGCGCGCTGCTGCACGGCATCGATCAACTGCTTGCTGAGCAGCTGAAAGTGCCGGTGTTTATTGCGGAAAACCCGATGGATTGCGTCGCAATCGGAACGGGGATCATGCTCGAAAACATCGACCGCGCCCCAAGGCAGCAGCTCATTTGATAGGCTCAAGAAACAAGACGAATAGCTACCGCTAGGAAATGGTATCTATTCGTTTTTTTCCATGATTGCCTTATAATGATAGTAAACCTAGCCTAAGCGAGGTGACTTCCCTTGTTGCGGGGATTATATACAGCGGCAAGCGGCATGCTGACGCAGCAGCGCCGCGTCGAAATGCTAACGAACAACATCGCCAACGCCAATACGCCTGGATACAAGTCTGACCAAGCGGCATTGCGAGCGTTTCCGGAACTGCTTCTTTCCCGTTTAGATAAGGTGAACGTGCCGGCCAAAACACCGCGCTCGCTTCCATGGCAGCCGACGGTCGGACCGCTCAATACAGGTGTTTATATGCAGGAGCTGATTCCAAACTTCCGCCAAGGCGACATAAAAGAAACGGGGCAGCGAACCGATATCGCCTTAGTCAACGGAACGCTTCCAGTCGATGCAGCGACGGGGCAGCAAGGCGCGCTCTTTTTTGTCGTGCAAAATGAAAACGGCGACATCCGCTACACAAGAAACGGCAATTTTACCGTCAATCCGCAAGGGTTTTTAACAACGAACGATGGCTGGTACGTATTGGATGAAAACGGCCGGCGTATCCAACTGCCAAGCGCCGATTTCACCGTCAGTCCAGACGGTACGATCACAGCAGGGAATAACCGCATCGCCAGAATCAATATCGCATTTGCGGCCAACCCCAATACGCTCGTGAAAGAAGGAAACGGCCTCTTCCGCAGTGAAAGCGGAGCGCTGCCGAGCGCGCTTGGCAATCCGAATGTGACTTATACGCTGAAACAAGGCTTTATTGAACGGTCCAATGTCGACCTTGACCGCACGATGACAGAGCTTATGTCCGCGTACCGCGCCTTTGAAGCAAACCAAAAAATTGTACAAGCCTATGACCGCAGCATGGATAAAGCCGTCAACGAAATCGGCCGCCTGAGATAATGATGAGGGGGACATGCACGTGTTACGTTCGATGCTTACCGCCGCCAATACGATGAATCAACTGCAGAAGCAGCTCGACGTCATTAGCAACAACATCGCCAACAGCGACACGACCGGATTTAAACGGCGCGACGCGAATTTCGCCGAACTGCTCGCCCAGCAGTTTACGAATTTGCCCAATGACAGCGGCAGCCGCCTGACGCCAAACGGCGTGCGCTATGGCGTCGGCGCGCGCCTTGCCGAGACGAATGTCGTGCTCGCGCCAGGGGCGCTGATGCAAACGGGCCGCGCCTTGGATATGGCGCTGACAAAGGAAAATCAATTTTTCCGCGTGCTCATCCAAAAAGGAAACGGCGAACAGGAAATCGGCTATACAAGAGCGGGTGCGTTTTATTTAACGCCATCTGGAAAAAATGGGTCGATGCTCGTCACCAGCGACGGCAATCCGGTGCTTGACGAAAACAACAAGCCGATTGTGCTTCCGGACGGATTCAAAGATATCACGGTTTCCAACAACGGCACGCTTACCGCCCTCGCTCCTGACGGCCGCGCCATGGCAAGCGCCAATCTCGGCATTACGACGATCTTGCGGCCGCAGCTATTGCAGTCGGCCGGGGACAACGTATTTACCATGCCAAACCTGAACGCATTGAACGTCAATGCAGCCGATGCGGCGGTCAATATGACCGGCAATTTGCGCGCGCAAATCGCCATGACGCAAGGGGCGCTCGAGCGGTCGAACGTCGACCTTGGCACGGAAATGACCGAGATGATGATCACGGAGCGCGCGTATCAGCTCAATGCCCGCGCCATTTCCCTTTCTGAACAAATGCTCGGCCTCATTAACGGAATCCGTTCCACCTAAGGAGACATTCGTATGAAAGAACAACAGCGCGAGGAAAACCAAGCACAAACAGAAGAAGTAAGCAAGGAAGAAACGCGGGCGGAGCGGGGGCGCCGCTTTCAGCGCACCCGCCTCATCCCGATTTGGCTGCGCCTGATCATTGTCGCCGTACTGATGGCCGTCAGCCTTGCCGCCGGCGCGATGATCGGCTACGGCGCCATCGGCGACGGCAATCCGTTCGATGTATTCCGGCCATCCACCTGGCAGCACATCATCGACATCGTGGAAAAAGATACAAAAAGCAAATAATCATCGTTGGGAGGCAGATGCCTTCCTTTTTCTGCATCATCATAACAGAAAGGTGGCATACGTATGCTCGACATTCAGCAAATTCAAGCGATCATCCCGCACCGCTATCCGTTTTTGCTCGTGGACCGCATTCTCGAAATCGAAGAAGGAAAACGCGCTGTCGGCATCAAAAACGTCAGCGCCAACGAAGCGTTTTTCGCCGGCCATTTTCCTGAATATCCCGTCATGCCCGGCGTCTTAATCGTCGAGGCGCTCGCCCAAGTCGGCGCCGTGGCGATGCTGAAAAAAGAAGAAAACCGCGGCCGTCTCGCTTTTTTCACCGGCATCGACAACTGCCGCTTTAAAAAGCAAGTCAAACCGGGAGACCAGCTCCGCCTCGAAGTCGAAATCATCCGCGCGAAAGGCCCGATCGGCAAAGGCAAAGGCGTCGCGACGGTGGACGGCGAACTCGTCTGCGAAACGGAAATCATGTTCGCCCTTGGCGACAAGAAAAACGACTGATACCTCGCTCTCCTTTCTGCGATGAAAGGAGAGCCTGTTTGTTTTGTTTATGGTAAAATAAACGTCAAGAAGGAGGGGAGACGATGGAACGGCTGATGGAACAAATTCTTTTCGAGTTAAAAGAAATGCGGGTGGACCTAAATGAAGTGAAACAAAGCCAAAAGCAGCTGGAATCGGACGTACGCGAACTGCGCGCCGGTCAAAAACAATTGGAATCAGATATTCGCGAATTGCGCGCCGGTCAACAACAGCTGGAATCCGACGTTCGCGAATTGCGGGAAGAACAAAAGCAGCTGCGCCATGATGTGCAGCGGCTGCAAGCAGAAGCGGCCGGGCTAAAAGCAGGCCAAAAGCAGTTAGAATCCGCTGTTCAGGAGCTTCGTGCAGGCCAAAAACAGCTGGAGTCCGATGTCCGCACGCTACAGGAGGCGGTTGCCGAACTGCAGGAGGGACAAGCGCGGGTTGAACAAACGATCGGCAAGCTTTCGCAAAGCATCATTGACAGCTTAGCTCCTTATTTTGACCAAATTACCCAGCATATCGATGAACGATATGAAGAGATCCATGACAAATTACACTGACATGAGCGGATGATCGAAACCCTCTCCTATCGTTCCCTCGCACAAGAAACCGAACTCAAAGACCTCAAACGAATGATGCAACATTCCTCAGCAAATGCATGAAATTCTCCTTTCTGGGAAACATAAGCAAGGGACCGGTTTTACATAAAGGTCACGAATATTTCACAGAAAGGAGAAGAAACGATGAAGAAAAAATGGCTTTTATTAAGGCTGTTTTGCGCGTTCGTCGCCATGATGATCGCGGCAGGCTGCAACTTGAACAATGACAATCAAAATCCGCCACCGCCAAACAACAATGTCGATCGAAATGACAATGTCGATCAAAATGACAAAAATAACATCAACGATAAGGATATGAACCCGGCGGACGACATTAATCAAAACGATGACGCCAACAACAACAATATGAACAACGGCGATCTCAACGACAATAAAAACGATCGCCTGATGCCGGGCAACGACACTAACAACGGACCTGGCGACGATGAAAACGACAGAGTTCCTGATCGTGAAGATCCAATCGAAGACCCGCAAGATACAAGAGATAAAGATAACAAAGACGAATAATGAAACAAAAACAAGGTTGCCTCATAAACAAGGGGCAACCTTGTTTATTGTTGGTAAAAAAGTTCTAGATATATATTTAGTAATCAGTTATAATTAGTACGGTATTTTATCTACAAAGGCGATTATGGGCAATCTTAGGGAGGTAAAACATGGAGGAAACAATCAGCTTGCGCGAACTATTCGAAACATTGCGGAAACGTATCTGGCTTATTCTATTTGTTATCGGACTTGCGACGATCGTAAGCGGTGTAGTAAGCTACTTTTTTTTAACGCCGATTTACCAAGCGTCGACACAAATTTTAGTCAACCAAGCGAAATCGGAACAGCAGTTATACAATTATAACGAAATCCAAACGAACTTGCAGTTGATTAATACGTACAGCGTCATTATTAAAAGTCCAACGATTTTAGAAAAAGTGAAAAAAGAGTTAAATTTAGACCGCACTATAGATGAGCTAAATGAACAAATTCAAGTATCGAGCGAGAAAGATTCACAAGTGTTCTCGGTGACCGTTCAAGACCCGGACCCGGCGATGGCCGTGAAAATCGCCAACAAAACGGCGGGTGTGTTTAAAGATGAAATCGTCAAAATTATGAATATCGACAACGTCACGATTCTTTCGAAGGCAGAAGTAAAAGAAAATCAGGCGCCTGTAAAGCCGAAACCGCTGTTGAACATGGCGATCGCCTTCGTCGTCGGACTGATGACAGGAGTGGGAATAGCCTTTTTACTAGAATACTTAGATAACACACTGAAAACCGAAATCGATATCGAAAAACATCTCGGTCTGCCAGTGCTCGGCTCTATCAGTGTCATGTCCCCACAAATGGTAAAAAAATCAAAAAACATGAACATGCAAAGAGCAAGGGGTGAAACCATTGGCCGCTAGCAATCGCAAAAAGTTTCAAAAAATGGAGCGAAATTTAATTACATTGGACGATCCAAAATCACCGATTTCCGAACAATATCGAACCATTCGCACGAATATCCAATTCTCGTTTATTGACGAAAAGATGCGTTCGCTGATGGTCACATCATCAAGTCCGTCGGAAGGAAAATCGACGACAGCCGCAAACTTAGCGATCGTTTTTGCCCAACAAGGAAAAAAAGTATTATTAATTGACGCCGATTTACGTAAACCGACGATGCATTACACATTTCGCTTGAACAATTATACGGGATTGACGAGTGTGCTTACTCATTCGTCATCGTTATTATCAGCTTGTCAAGAAACGAATGTGGAGAACTTATATGTTCTTACATCCGGGCCGATCCCTCCGAACCCCGCAGAGCTGCTTAGTTCGAAAATGATGGATAACTGCCTGCAGCAACTACACGAATCGTTTGATTTAATTATATTTGATACACCGCCAGTACTTGCGGTAACCGATGCGCAAATTTTAGCGAATAAATGCGACGGAACGATATTAGTCGTTGCCAGTGGAAAAACAGAAATCGGTGCTGCTGTGAAAGCAAAAGAACTATTGGCAGCCGCGAATGCGAAACTGCTTGGCGTCGTATTAAACCAAAGAAAACAACGAGAAGGACATCATTATTACTATGAATATAAATAACATAGGGCATCCTAGTATTTTTTTTGTGTAAGGTGGGGGGAAGATTGCGAAACATCCTGTTAGTGGCGCTCCTTTTTGTCAGTTGTGCGTTGTTCATTATTGTTGGACAAACATACTGGCAGAAAAAAATTGACAGATCGATTGAACAGGCCATCGCGGAAGAAAAAGAAAGCACACAAGCCGCAAATACAGCTGCTGTCGCGAAATATGCAAGCAATTTGCCGCCTGAAGTGCAGGAAAAAATTAAAACCGCGATACATAAAAAGAAACAGGTACGCCTTCTGATTGTCGGATCAAACGCCCTTTCTTCTGCAGATCAAGAAAGCTGGCCGGATTTGCTGGCACATGAGTTGGATAAAACGTACGGAAAGGGCTTATTTGTAGTGACCGTAAAGGAATACGGAAAAACGACAACAAGACAGGCACGCGAAACGAAGTTGGATGAAGAAATTATTCAGTCCAAACCGGATATTTTGTTATGGGAACCATTTATATTAAATAATAATGGCATTATTGCTATAGAAGATACGTTAGACGATATTGAAACGATGATCAAGAACATCACTAAAGAACTTCCTGATGTCACGGTGATGCTGCAACCGCCGCATCCGATTTACAATGCCACGTACTACCCAGAGCAGGTTAAGCAGTTTCAAGCGTTTGCCAAAGAAAAAGGATATATATACATCGATCACTGGAAAGCATGGCCGGATTACAAAAGCGAAGAGCTAAACAAATACGTCGACCCGGACACCGATCTGCCGACGAAAGACGGCCAGCAACGCTGGGCTGACTTTTTAGCTGATTATTTTATCGCAAAGTAAAAGCGTACCTCCGTGTGTTACGAGGTACGCTTTTTCCATTACGACGCCGTTTTCAATTCCAAATGTTCTTTTAATTTATTCGAAATGGCAAGCCGCTCTTCTTCCGGCACAAGCAAGTAATAAATGCCGTTAATTTTCGTGCCTTTTCCGGTAATATGAAGCTGCTCAATATGGTGACGGGCGTCTTTGTAATTAGCTTGAATTTCTTTCATTTCGTCAAACGTTAAATTCGTTTTTATATTTTTCCCGATTGCCGTTAACACATCGTTATAATTGGTGAGCGAAGAAAAGCTTGCACCTTTTTCGATGATCGCTTGAATAATTTGCTTCTGACGATCCTGCCGCCCAAAATCACCGCGTGGGTCATCATAACGCATGCGTGAATATTTTAACGCTTTCTCCCCGTTTAATGTAATTTCTCCTTTCGGGAACGTTACCCCTTCATACGTAAACGGAAACGGGTTGTTTACCGTCACACCGCCGACCGCATCGACAATATCACGGAAGCTTTCCATGTTGACTTTAATATAATAGTCAATCGGAATATCTAAAAAATGTTCAACGGTCGCCATCGTCATTTCCACACCGCCAAACGCGTACGAATGGTTGATTTTATCCTCTGTGCCTCTTCCGATAATGGTTGTTCTCGTGTCGCGAGGAACGCTGACCATTTCTATCGATTTTTTATTCGGATTGACCGTCATGACGATTAACGAATCAGCGCGACCGCGGTCGCCTTTCCGCTCATCCACGCCGATCAGCAAAATCGAAATCGGTGTTTTTTTCGCAAACGATACTTCCTCATTACGTTTATTCGATTTCCAGGCGACATCTTCATGCATTTGCTTGGCCGTCTGTTTTACGTTGTGGTACACCGAATAAGCGAATATTCCTGCGCCGATGAGAAGGATGGCGACAATTCCGCCAACCCAGCGCAGCCATTTTTTCTTTTTTCGACGTTCTGCTCTCATGTGCAACCTTCCTTTAGTATAAAGTTAAATTTTTCACTATTAAGATTATAGATTGTTTTTTCCTCTAGTACAACTGGAAGAATGACGAGAATAGTATTTTTTTCCTAAATCATGTCTAACGTAAATAAATATATGTCACGTGTCGTCAATAAAAAATGTTTTTCGACAAAAATCTACAAAAAATGCTGATTGATAGACCTATTTTCCTATGTTAATATAGTGAGTGTTTAGTATGGAAGAGTAAGGGGAGAATAGCGATGATCGATATACATAGTCATATTTTGCCTGGTGTTGATGACGGCGCGCAAACCATCGACGACGCCATAGCAATGGCGCGCGCCGCGGTGAAGGAAGGAATTACGACCATCATCGCGACTCCTCATCATAAAAACGGAAAATACGACAACCCGAAAGCGGCGGTGATTGCTTCCGTCACCCAATTAAACGAAGCGCTGCAGCAGCACCATATTCCGCTTACCGTATTAGCGGGCCAGGAAGTGCGCATTCATGGCAACTTGTTGGAAAGCTGGGAAAAAGATGAACTATTGCCGCTTGTCGGAGACAGTCAATATATGTTGATTGAATTCCCATCCGATCATGTGCCAAGCTATGCGAATCAGCTGTTGTTTGATTTGCAATTGCAGGGGATTGTCCCGATTATCGTCCATCCGGAGCGCAATGCGGAAATCATCGAAAAGCCGCAGTTACTTTACGAATTTGTCAAAAAGGGGATATTGACACAACTCACCGCTTCGAGCGTATCAGGGCATTTCGGAAAAAACATCAAAAAGTTTTCCTTGCAGCTGATCGAAGCGAATTTAGCGCATTTTATCGCCTCTGATGCCCACAACACGACAACTCGTCCGTTCCGGATGCGTGAAGCGTACGATGTCGTTGACAAAGAATTTGGAATTGATGCGGTTTATTTCTTTCAGGAAAACGCTGAGCTTCTTCTTCGCGGACAAACGGTATACCGCGAAGAGCCGGTACCAGTAAAAAGAAAAAAATTTTTAGGTTTGTTTTAATATGTTTTATGGTAACACGGTTGTCGTAAAACATATTTTCTTTTTTTGTTTTGTCGAATAGAGGCTTATTTTTACGAATGACGGTGAAAATGGGGTCGAAAGCCGGATGAAGTGAAGGCCGATTTGTAGTACCGTGTTAAAAAAGAATAATTGGTTGAAATGGTGAATGTTTGACATCATGGGCGCATACGTTTTCCATGGTGCTCAATTAGGGTTTGGCTTTTCCGTAATGTCTAGTTTCGACGGCTATTCAGTTAGCTTCTTGAATGAAAGTACTTCATTGCAGAATTTGCGCAAAAGCATAACTTGAAAAGTGATGCTTTAAGCAGCTCGCGACGCTTCGGTCCTGCTGCGGCGGCGACACATTGAGTTAACTTCTCTGAGTAACCGATGCAAGACCAAACTTTGTTTGGTCTGAACCTCCTCGCAGGCCCTCCAGCGCGTCTCGGGGATGAACGAGCCGCTTCCAAGAAGATGTCTAGCTCCGGCTCCTAGCCCCTCGGGATGCTTCGGCCCCGCTGTGGCGGCGACAGCCTCCTCGCGGGTCCTCCAGCACCTCTCGGGGCTGGGCAGTCGCCTACGCTTTTCACGGTGATGTCTAGTTCCGGCGGCTATCCCCTCGCGACGCTTCGGTCCTGCTGCGGCGGCGACAGCCTCCTCGCAGGCCCTCCAGCGCGTCTCGGGGATAAGCAAGCCGCCTCCACTTTTCGCGGTGATGTCTCCTTACCGTTATCAATGGAGGCACTCGGCCATGCTGTGGGTGGGGACGATGACGGTCCTGCCGCCTTAGACGCTAGTCGTCAAGGGTATGGTGTGAGGGCGGGTTAGATGCCCGGTTTTATATGAATTTAGCTGTGGATTATTAGCAAATAGTCTAGAGCTAAATTCATATTTTTTATCAATACATAGAAAAGAGGGGTTTTTCATTGAAAAAAGTACGCAAAGCGATCATTCCAGCAGCGGGGCTCGGTACGCGCTTTTTACCAGCAACGAAAGCGATGCCGAAAGAAATGCTCCCGATCGTCGATAAACCAACGATTCAATACATCGTTGAAGAAGCAATCGCATCAGGGATTGAAGATATTATCATCGTCACAGGGAAAGGGAAACGCGCAATCGAAGACCATTTCGACAACGCTTTTGAACTTGAACAAAACTTAATTGAAAAAGGCAAATACGACTTACTCGAAAAAGTAAAAGAGCCATCAAAAGTCGACATTCACTACATCCGCCAAAAAGAACCAAAAGGACTTGGCCACGCCGTTTGGTGTGCGCGTAACTTTATCGGTAACGAACCGTTCGCCGTTCTACTTGGCGATGACATTGTCCAGGCGGAAACACCGTGCTTAAAACAATTAATCGACCAATACGAACAAACACTCAGCTCTGTGATCGGCGTCAAAAAAGTACCTGACAACGAAACACACCGCTACGGTGTCATCGACCCACTCGAACAATACGGACGCCGCTACCAAGTGCGCCAATTCGTCGAAAAACCAGCACCAGGCACCGCGCCATCGAACTTAGCAATTATGGGAAGATACATACTCACACCGGAAATCTTCTTATTCCTTGAAAAGCAAGAAGCCGGCGCCGGTGGGGAAATCCAACTCACTGACGCGATTCAAAAACTAAACGAAATCCAGCGCGTGTTTGCTTACGAATTTGAAGGAAAGCGTTACGACGTTGGTGAAAAGATCGGGTTTATTAAGACGACGATTGAGTTTGCATTGCAGCATGATGAATTAAAAGAAGATCTTATTCAATTCATGGAGAAACTATTAAATGATGTGAAAGTAGGAGAGAAATAAAGGAGGACGGGGGAGTTGGCAAAGTCGAATACCGCGCAGGAAGCGGTCGTTTCCAATCAAAGAATAGAATACACTTCCTTTCAAAGTTTAGAAGATACATCTAAACTATACGCTATTACGAAAAGGACAATCGACATTATCGGAGCAATCATTGGACTTATTTTAACAAGTCCGCTTTTTTTTATTATTAGCATCTTCTATCTATTCGGTGACTCAAAAGGACCAATTTTCTTCAAGCAAGTTCGTGTAGGGAAAAACGGAAAAAGATTTTATATTTATAAATTTCGCTCTATGATTGTCAATGCAGAGGAAAAACTGAAAGCAGATAAAGAACTATATGAAAAATATTTAAGAAACAATTATAAGTTAGAACCACACGAAGATCCAAGAATTACAAATTTAGGACGCTTCTTACGCAAAACCAGCCTTGACGAAATTCCTCAACTGATTAATGTATTAAAAGGAGAAATGAGTTTGGTTGGACCGAGACCAGTTGTTGTTGAGGAATTAAGAGAGTATGGTAATAGAGTAAATGAATTTCTTTCTGTAAAACCGGGGATGACCGGGTATTGGGCTGTAAGTGGAAGAAGTGATGTGGATTATCCGGAGAGGGTCAATTTAGAGCTTTATTATGTTTACAATCAATCTCTACTCTTTGATATTAAAATAATCATTAAGACTTTTCTAATCGTTTTGCTGAAAAAGGGTGCATATTAAAAACTGTTGATTTTTACATGTTTAAAAGTATTTAATGGATAAATGAATAGTTGTTATAATTGGAGGTACTAGAATGTATGATTATCTTATAGTAGGGGCTGGATTATTTGGCTCCGTTTTTGCTTATGAAGCAACAAAAAGAGGAAAAAAGTGTTTAGTTATCGATAAAAGAAACCATATAGGTGGAAATGTGTATACCGAAAATATTGAAGGGATAAATGTTCATAAATATGGTGCACATATTTTTCACACTAATAGTAAAGAGATTTGGGATTATGTAAATAAATTCGCGGAATTTAACAGATTCACTAATTCTCCTATAGCTAACTATAAGGGAGAAATCTACAATTTACCTTTTAATATGAATACATTTAATAGATTATGGGGAGTAGTTACACCACAAGAAGCCAAACAAAAAATAGAAGAGCAAAAGCGGGCTGCCGGAATTACCGATCCTAAAAATTTAGAGGAACAAGCTATTTCGCTTGTCGGTATAGATTTATATGAAAAATTAATAAAGGGATATACTGAGAAGCAATGGGGAAGACCTGCAACTGAACTTCCTAAGTTTATTATTAAAAGATTACCTGTTAGATTTACTTATGATAACAACTATTTTAATGATAAGTATCAAGGGATACCTATAGGTGGCTATACAGCTATTATTGAAAAAATGCTTGAGAAGTGCGATGTTAGACTGAATACAGACTTCTTTCAACATCGAGACGAATTAGAAAAAGAAGCTAAAAAAATTGTATTCACTGGAATGATAGATGAATTTTATAATTATAAATTTGGTGTTTTAGAATATCGAAGTCTTGTATTTGAACATGAAATTTTAGATATAGATAACTATCAAGGAAATGCAGTTGTAAATTATACTGATAGAGAAACGCCATATACGAGAATAATTGAACATAAACACTTTGAATTTGGAACACAAGAGAAAACAGTGATTACGAAAGAGTATCCGAAAGAGTGGAAAAAGGGAGACGAGCCTTATTATCCAATAAATAATGAAAGAAATAACGAATTGTATAGAAAATATAAAGAACTTGCTGATAAGGAAGAAAATATTATCTTTGGTGGAAGATTAGCGAATTATAAATATTATGATATGCATCAAGTAATTGCGTTAGCACTAAAAAAAGTGGAAGAGGAATTTGGACAATGAAAGACTTAGTAATTCTTGTAGCTACTCATAAAAAATATCAAATGCCACAAGAAAGTATATATTTACCCTTACATGTTGGTAGAGAGGGTAAAGAAGATTTAGGATATCAGGGAGATAATACGGGGGACAATATATCGATTAAAAATCAAAATTACTGTGAACTTACTGGATTGTATTGGGCGTGGAAAAATCTAAGTTGTGAATATATAGGATTGTGTCACTATAGAAGGTATTTTACAAATAAAAATTTAATTCAACGTTTTTTGTATAGAAATAAAAAGTTTGACCTAATACTGACAGAATCAGAAATAAAGAAGCTGTTGAAAGAATACGATGTTATTTTACCAAAAAAAAGAAACTATTATATAGAAACGGTTTGGTCACATTATAAGAATGCTCATCATATAAAGGACTTGGAAGAAACAAGGAATATCATAAGAGAGAAGTATCCTAATTACTTAGAAGCATTCAATCGAGTGATGGCGGGTTCGAAGCTACATTTATATAACATGTTTATTATTAAAAAGGAATACTTTGATGAATATTGTGAGTGGGTTTTTGATATTTTATTTGAGTTAGAAAAGAGAATTGATATATCAGGGTATAATAGTTATCAAAAAAGAATATTTGGTTTTATTGCAGAAAGGTTATTTAATGTATGGATAGAACAAAAACATTTGAAGTCTAAACAATTAAATGTAGTAAACATTGAAAAAATAAATCAATTTAAAAAGTTGACAAATTTCATCTCACGAAAGTTAAAAGGAATGGTGGTTAACGACTAAAATGAATATATTTGTATGTTCTACGTTATATCATGTATATGTTAGTCTGTTGATACATTTCCAGAGAGGTAATGAAAAAGAAAGTTTATTTATTCTGACTTCACATGATTCAGAAATGAAAAAAGCTTTTTCCTCAATAATTGAAAAACTCAATTCTTTAACGAGAGTAAAAAAAGTATATATTAGGAATAGATCACGCTTATTAGATAACTTAATGTTTGAGAAAATACGAGATTTGTTTTTTAGTAAGCAAATTTTCGAGAAGAATAATATAGTTATAGAGAATTCAACCTTTTTCTTGTTTGGATGGAATCAGTATCATTTGTATAGAACGAATGTACCTTTTTTTAAATTAGCATCAAATGTAATATTAGTCGAAGAAGGAGCAACTGCCTACCATTATCCAAGACCGAGTAAGTATAGTATCTTAATAAAAAGTTTATATGGAATGAGACCTAATTTTGTTGAAGATGATAAAGTGAAATCAATCCTTGTCCAGTTTCCAGATAAGTATTTGGAAAATATAAGAAAGAAAGCTGAAAGGCTACAGTTAACAAAAATGATTGAACAACTTAGTAGGGATGAAAAGCAAGCTATTTTAAATATCTTTTTAAAAAATGAAACAAAAAAACAAATTGAATGCCAATTTGATGATGAAAAAAAGAGAATCATTATATTAACCCAACCCCTATCCGAAGATGGGTATATATCTGAAAAGCATAAGAAAGAGGTTTACAAAAAAATTATTGATCAGTA
This sequence comes from Parageobacillus genomosp. 1, assembly GCF_000632515.1. Classification (GTDB taxonomy): domain Bacteria; phylum Bacillota; class Bacilli; order Bacillales; family Anoxybacillaceae; genus Saccharococcus. The sequence goes on along the minus strand of NZ_CM002692.1, from coordinate 3,347,672 downwards.
TTCTAAGGATTTTCAAATAATAATAAAAAAGCATCCACGCGAAAGAACATCTTATCAATTTAGAAATGTTATTGAATTGGAAGGACATTTTCCAAGCGAAGTTTTCAAAATTATAGGAATTAGGTTTACTAAGGCAATTGGGATTTGTACAAGTGCAATAAATGTGATTGATGCAGATGAGAAATTTAATTTAGATGAGAATTTTTTAAGCACAAGGAAAAAAGTAATGATTAAACCCTTTTTCAAAATAGGTGTTGGAAAATATCGGTCAATCACTAAGGGTTTTAGTTATTGCAGAGATAGGAATAAATCATAACGGATGCTTAGAAGACACGAAGTAAATGTTAAATGTATTTTGCAGTGATGGTGGTGAAAGCATTATTAAACACCTAACCATAGGTAATTGAAGATAAGATGATTGATGATTATAGAGGAAAAGAATTTTTTCTTGGTAATTCTAAAAATCAATGTTTGAATAATGTACTTTTTTAAGTTCTTTAGACCCAACCAATAAACAGACAACTCATAATGATTATTCCCCGCCATCTTTAGTACTACTTAGGTTATTTATTAAAATGGTTTGGGATCGATGATTTTACACTTACGATATATGGTTCTTAAATGAAAGACGTTTTTGGTAAATCGCTGCTTCTTGTGGACAGTCTGTAGAAGTATAATTATATATTGGTTCTAAAGCAGAATATGTAGTTTTTGATTAGCCAATTATTCTTGAAAGTTTGGATGTTAACTATACTTTATAAAAAATGAAGTATAAAAGTCGCCGTAATTAGGATAACGTTTTTGACAATATTTTTCTACACATGAGTAAAAATAGCGTAAGTAATATTCTTGTATTAAAATATTTCAAATTCTAAATTTTTTAATAATGAAAACATTTATGTACTCTACACAATGTATTTTGATATCTATTATCGTCAGGGGTTGAATGAAGTACTTTATTAAAATAACCAACTTTCAATACGTTGGTACAATCTCAAAAAATTCATGGAGTTTGGCCTATGAGGTCCTACAAGAGATGAGGAGTAATGTCAGGTGATCGATCCTGCATAGTCACTACATTAAATAGTATGACAAGCTTTACTTGAAGTGTTCCTTTAATGAGGGAATTTGAAAGTTTGAAACAAAAAGAGTCTCCTTAGAATATATTACAGAGTGCCAGTGCATTGGACATCGAATTTAGTTACCTAAAGAGAACACGTAATTTATTATACGCATCATAAAAAATCTCGAAAATTATACCAACCAGTTTAATTATTCGAATTGATATTTATTAAAAGACAAACAAGTAGCATATGCCCAAGATGATTGGTGAATCGGGGGTTGAAAACAACTGATCTCTGAAAATCAAATACATGGTTTCCGGGATAATTCGATACATGTAGAAAAAACAATAAAACGTAGGTCATTTTTGGAGATTAATCCACTGGATACTATTTGTTAAATATCGCTTGTTTTCTTATGGCATAAGGATATGTTTTTGTGTTATGCATGTAAAGAAGAGTAATTTTCAAGCGTCTATGTTTTTACGAAACACCTTGTAGAGGAAATCAAATTGAAAGTTAACTTTATTTGTTTATAATATTGAAATAGATCCAAGATATCTGTATTTTTAATGTAATATTAATCCAAATTGATTAAGGATGAAAATAATGAGTAGAAATACAGAAATGCTAAATAGATTTAATGTTTTTATAATATTTTCATATATATTATTGGTATTTTTTTTATTGCCAGTAGAGCATCAAAAAATAGCAGATATAATATTCATATATATTTCTTTGATTCTATTATGTTTAACATGGTATTTTAAGGAAAAAAATGGACAGGAGGTATTATTTAAGCGTTCGGATTTATTATTGCTTGTTTTTTTAGTAATAACATATGCTTTAATTCTACTGATAAGTGAATATTCAGTTACTTATATAACTAGTAATCTATTGTTTCTAATAATAATAATTTATTACTTTTATAGAGACAATTTTAGGATAAATGAAGATAGAAATAGCATATTTTATATCTGTATATATTGGATAATGTGTTTAAGTTTGTTATTCCAATTTTATTTACGATTAAGAAATAATGAAGGGTGGTATTTAATTACCACTTGGGATAAAAATTATTCAGGGGTAGTTTTATTTTTATTTTTCTTATATTGTGATAAAAATAATTATAAATTGGGGAAGTTAATTGTTTTAATATCTACCTTATTTGTAGGTAGTAGAGGATTTATATTAATGATATTATCATTTTATATCATAAAAGCTTTTAAAAGGATCGTATTTAAAATCCAAAATACCTTCTTGTTTAGGAAAATGTTTAGGGTTTTTATTATGATGTTGGTTTTTATATATTATTTTAGTCTTTTATGGGTGAACAATATATCTGCAACTAATGTAAAACCGTATCAAGAAGGAATAAATGATACTTCAAATAGAATGAGATTCGTAGCAAATATAAAGGCTTTTGAATTAATCAAAGAAAACAGAAGTATATTATTTTATGGTTATGATAACGACTTAAAAAAACAACTTGGAATAGATTCTGATGATTACTCCAAGCATACACGTGTTGCAGGGGTAAGGTTAGTGCAAACTCACAATAGCTTATTAAGTATTATTATAAAAATGGGAATTTTATTCTCAATATTATACTTATTACTGGTCGCAAGAATTATCGATAAATACTATACCAAAGAAAACGCTGAATATATATTTCCTTATTTAATAAATAGTATGATTATGCATTCTATGTTAAATACTAGTCTGTTACTTTTTTGGATTTTAATACTTCATATTCCCAAGAAAAATGTTAAATTAAGGTTATTACTGAAACAGGAAAAACTTAGTAGTTAATAAAGGAAGTTTGATTTATTTTTCAATATTTTAAAACAGGTAAAATTAGAAAAATAAGGGGATTTGCAGGTGGGAATATTTAGAAATATCAAAGAAAATAATGTTATAAAAAGCATTATTTCATTCGGTTTAGCTACACTATTATCAGCAATTTTAACATTTGTAGTTGGTGTAATCACGAGAAATATTTTAGGTCCTGAACAGTATGGATATTGGCTTACAGTTTCCATACTGTTTACTTTGGCTCCTTTATTTCAATTAGGAGCGCTTAATGCTATGAATAGGGAAGTACCTTTTTACATGGCTAGAAATGATGATTATAAAGTGAAGGAGATTAGAGACTTAACTTTATCGTTTATATTCACCTTACCTTCACTATTAATAATAATATTAATAGTTTTAAGTATCTTTTTGTTTTTCACAAATATTAATTATGAATATAAAATTGGTCTCTTATTAGCATCCTTTTGCTCTTTTTTAATATATTTGTCGAGCTATGTAGAGATGTACTATAAATCTCAACAAAATTTTAAGATGGCGTCAAAAGCGGTTACAATTAAAATTGTGTCGCAATCACTTTTAACATTATTTTTTGTCTATTTTTTGGGATATGAAGGTTTGTATATAGGGATGATTTTAGGTCTCATAATCCAAATAATCACAGAAAGGAGAACTTTCAGGAAATTTAAATTTATTTATGATGTTGCAAAATATAAAAGCTTAATAAAGATTGGATTCCCTATATTAATGGTAGGCATTATATGGAGTCTTTTAACTGCAAGTGATAGGCTTATCATTGCTATTTTCATGTCACCTAAAGATTTGGGGAATTATGGTGTAGGTATGTTGGTATTTAGTTCCATGATGCTTTTACCACAAGTAGTATCACAAGTGTTATATCCGAAGATAGTTGAACTCGTAAGTAAAGAAAAATATTTAGAAATCAAAAAAATATTTTGGAGAGTGAATGGAGCACTAGCAATATTTATCGGTCTTATGGTAATTGCTGGTTTTTTTATATTCCCTTTATTTATAAAATATGTTATGCCAGAGTATGAAGGGGGAATAAAAGCTGGACAAATTTTAATTTTAGGTATTTACCCCTTTACAATGGTAAGTGTTGCAGCTAATTATTTTAATTCAACAAACAACCAAAAAATATATATAGGAATTCTAATCGCTGTTATTATCATAAATTTCATTTTAAGTATTCTATTTTTATTTATAAAGTATGATATTACTTCCGTTGCAACTGCTACTTCAGTATCATATGTTATATATTTCCTTTTAATGAATGGAAAATTCCTGAAAATAATTAAGGAATATAAATAAAAAAGCAATTAATTTAGTTTTTACTAGCTGATATTAATAATAATATACAAACAATGAGCTTCCTACATGTCTTTTCACGTCAAAGGTAGTATTCGTTATATTAAAAGCCATGCGTGTGTAAATCTGTTAAATGCAGGATTTAGAATTTTTGTGTTTTATAAATTATCAATAGTAAAAATGAATTGATTAATTAGGGAGAGATTCCTTTTCTTATCTAGTGGATATACTTAAAATCTGAATATTCTAATTGATATTTTGTGTTTTTATTTGTTAGATTGAAGGGGATGATTTTTTATGAATACCTTAGTAGTTATTCCTGCTAGGGGTGGTTCAAAAGGAATTCCAAGGAAAAATATTCGCCATTTAAATGGCAAACCACTAATTGGATACTCCATAGAAACAGCAAAAAAATCGAAGTATGTTGATAAGGTGATTGTGTCTACAGATGATACTGAAATTGCATCTATAGCAGAAAAGTATGGTGCAGAGATTATGTTTAGACCTAAACATTTGGCATCTGATGAAGTTCCTCTTGACCCTGTTATTTATGATGTAGTTGATAATTTGGAGAAAAAAGGTATGTCATTTGAATATATAGTTACAATTCAACCAACCTCACCTTTGCTAAGAACTGAGACCCTAGATAAAGTTATTGAAATTCTAATCGATGGAGACTATGATACAGTTTTGACAGCTGTAGATGATCGTCATTTAGCATGGACAAAAGAAAATGGGATGTTTATCCCTAAATATAAAGAAAGAAAAAATAGACAGTATCTTCCGCCTGAATACCGTGAAACAGGAGCTGTTTTAGCATCTAAAAGAAGTGTCATTACTCCGGATAGTCGAATCGGTAAAAAAGTGACTCTATATGAAGTTGATAAATTTGAAAGTGTTGATATAGATTCGCCGATGGATTGGTGGATTGCTGAAAAAATCTTAAAAAGAAAAAAAGTAGTTATTAGAGTAGATGGGTATAAGGAAATTGGTTTGGGACATGTTTATCGTGCACTTACATTAGCGCATAATATTATGGATCATGAACTTATTTTTCTAATGGATGAGCAACATGAATTGGGTATTGATATTGTAAAACAACAAAATTTTAGAGTAGAAACTTTTGTTAATAATTCTCTAAATAAGATTGCTGAGCTGAGTCCAGATATTGTGATAAATGATATTTTAGATACATCTAAAGAATATATCCTAGCTCTGAAAGAAATGGGGATTAAGGTATACAATTTTGAAGACTTGGGTGATGGTGCTGAATTTGCTGATGGTGTTTTTAATGCTCTATATCCAGGTTCCGTTCCATCTGAAAATTTTTATACTGGTGAGAAATATTATTGTGCAAGAAATGAGTTTTTAAATGCAAAAACTAAAGAAATAACTGAAAAGGTCGAAAATGTACTAATTACATTTGGGGGAACAGATCCTAATAATTTAACATTAAAAACACTTAAAGCTATATCAAAATCAAAATATGATTTTAATATTACAATTATTCTTGGACCAGGTTATCTAAATTCTGAAAGTCTATATGAAGAAGTAAATAAGTTAGATAGGCAAATAAGCGTTTTTCATCATGTTAAAAATATGGCTGAACATATGTATAATGCAGATATTATTTTTTCGTCTGCAGGAAGAACAATGTATGAAATTGCGATGATTGGAACACCAGCAATAATTATTGCTCAAAACTATCGAGAAATGACTCATCTTTTTGGACACAACTATAATGGTTTTGTAAATTTAGGTATACATCACGAAGTAAGTGATGAAACCATTTTAAATACGTTTAACCGGTTGATTAATGATATAGAGTTAAGGAAAATTATGAATAGACGTATGCTTAGTCATGATTTAAAAAATGGAATTAGTAGAGTATTAAGTATTATCTTTAATGATGAACAAAAATAAGGAGTGATTATTTTATGACTCAAATTAGTATTAATGGTAAAAGTATTACTAGAGATGGTAATAATGTTTATTTAATAGCCGAAGCAGGGGTTAATCATGGCGGTAATATTGAAATTGCAAAAGACATGATTCGAAAAGCAGCTGAAGCAGGCGCTGATGCAATTAAATTTCAAACATATAAGGCAGAAAAGCTTGCATCTAAGAATTCTCCAGCATACTGGGATCGTACAAAAGAAAAAAGTGCCTCGCAATATGAATTATTTAAAAAGTATGATGCATTTTGGATTGACGAATATAAAGTTTTAGCAGAATATTGTAAGGAATGTGGAATCGATTTTCTTTCGACCCCGTTCGATAGTGAATCAGCAGAGTTTTTAAATGAGTTAATGCCTGCGTTTAAAATCGCTTCAGCAGATTTAACAAATCATCCTTTCTTAAAACAAATTGCTAGATACGGTAAACCGATTATTTTATCTACAGGTGCTTCAACATTAGGAGAAATAGCTGAAGCTGTAAGAGTTATTGAGGAGGAAGGAAACTCTCAAATTGCACTATTACATTGTGTTCTTTCTTATCCTACAAAAAATGAGGATGCACATTTAAATATGATTACACATTTAAAAGAGGTATTCCCACAATATGTCATTGGTTATTCTGATCATACAATACCTGATCCGTCAATGATGACTTTAAATACAGCTGTATTTTTAGGAGCTAGAATTATTGAAAAACATTATACGTTTGATAAGACTCTTGAAGGAAACGATCATTATCATGCAATGGATGAAAATGACATTAAAGTGTTTAAGAATAATATGAAAATTTACTTTGATGTTCTTGGTAAAAAATATAAAGAGCCATTGGAGGCAGAAAAACAGGCAATTAAATATGCAAGAAGAAGTCTGGTGGCAACACAAGATATACCAAAAGGAACAGTCATAACAGAAGAAATGTTAACATGGAAGCGCCCGGGAACAGGAATTTCTCCGAAATACATTGAGTTTGTAATTGGGCGCGAAGCAAAAGTAGATATTAAAGAAGACGATATTTTAACATGGGAAATGGTGTAATTATGAAGAGAGAAAAAATATTAGTGACCGGCGGCGCTGGCTATATCGGCAGTCATACCTGCGTGGAATTGTTGAATGCAGGTTATGACATTGTTGTTGTCGATTCGTTTTCTAATAGTAAGCCAGAATCGTTGAAACGGGTAAGCGAGATTACGGGGAAAGAGTTTAATTTTTATAAGGTCGATTTGCTTAATAGAGATGAACTTGAAATGGTGTTTTCTGAAAATCCAATTGATGCGGTAATACATTTTGCTGGTCTTAAAGCAGTTGGGGAGTCGGTAGCGATTCCCCTTCGTTATTATCATAACAATATTACTGGCACGTTAATATTATGTGAAGTGATGCAAAAATATGGAGTGAAGAAAATGGTATTCAGCTCCTCGGCAACTGTATACGGTGTGCCAGAGCGTATACCAATTTCTGAGGATTTTCCTCTCAAAGCAACCAATCCTTACGGGCGAACGAAATTGATGATTGAAGAGATTTTACGAGATTTATATGTATCCGATAACAGCTGGGGCATTGCCCTTTTACGCTATTTTAATCCGATTGGTGCTCATCCAAGCGGTCGTATTGGAGAAGATCCGAATGGCATCCCGAATAATTTAATGCCGTATATTACGCAAGTGGCGGTAGGAAAATTAAAAGAGCTTCGCGTGTTTGGCAATGACTATCCAACGGTAGATGGTACTGGAGTTCGCGATTATATTCATGTCGTTGATTTAGCAATCGGACATGTGAAAGCATTGGAGAAAGTAATGAACACAACAGGAGTAGAGGCGTATAATCTCGGCACAGGACGGGGATACAGCGTTCTTGAGCTTGTATCTGCTTTTGAAAAAGTGACAGGAATTAAAATTCCGTACAAAATTGTCGGTCGTCGTCCAGGCGATGTAGCCATTTGTTATGCTGACCCAACTAAAGCAAAAGAGGAGTTAGGTTGGGTTGCTACAAGAGGGATTGAAGAAATGTGCCGTGATGCTTGGCGGTGGCAGTCAAGTAATCCGAATGGGTATCAGGAGGAAGTGTTAGTAAGGAATTAACCAATGTTTGTTGGGAAAATTTTTATAGACCGCAACTAGAATCGGATGAACTCACTGGAATGTTGGACGAGCGGGTGGAAGCAAGACGAGCGATTTTTGAATGTTATGTGCAAGCGTTAGGGGATATCGAAGACGTTCACTTTATGCCTGAATTGGAAGGCGCGATATCCAACCACTGGCTGACGATGTTGACAATCGATCAGCAAACGCTTGGCGTAACGTCGATGGATATTATCAACGCGCTTGCGAAGGGAAATATTGAAGCGCGTCCTGTATGGAAGCCGCTTCATTTGTAGCCTGTATTTAACGGGGGAACGTATTATTCGTATCAGGAAGGTCGAGCGTTTCGGATGAATTGTTTGCCAATGGCATATGTTAGCCGTCTGGCTTTAGTATGGCCGTTGAGGAACAAAATCAGGGTTATTGACGTATGTGTCAAAGCGTTGAAACAATAAATAGTAGTTTGGCAGCCTCCTGTTGAAGTAGTTCAACGGGAGGCTATATTTTATTTTTATGATTTAGGACGTGCAAGAAGTGTTTAGGCTAGAACAAGGAACGTTTATGACATAAGAAAAATGGAAGATTCATAAAGATGGTCATTTCATTCTCCCTTATCGATTAGGGTTATTTCAAATTCAAGGAAACGCGCGGATGATTGTATCACATCCATGATGATTAGGAGGATGGAAGAATGACTTGGCGAGCATCGGTAGAAAGATGGCTGTCTTATCCGCAGCTCGATGCGGAATTAAAAGAACAGTTGTTGCGTATGCAGAATAATGAAAAAAAATTAGAAGATAGTTTTTACAAAAACTTAGAATTCGGCACAGGCGGTATGCGCGGGGAAATTGGTCCTGGTACGAATCGGATGAATATCTATACAATCCGCAAAGCATCGGAAGGATTAGCGCGTTATATCGTTGAACAAGGCGAAGAAGCAAAAGAGCGCGGTGTCGTGATTGCTTATGATTCTCGCCATAAGTCGCCGGAGTTTGCGTTGGAAGTGGCTAAGACGGTTGGGAAGCATGGGATTAAAGCTTACTTATTTAAAGAGCTTCGTCCAACGCCAGAGTTGTCGTTTGCTGTTCGTTATCTTAGGGCGTTTGCCGGTGTGGTCATTACTGCAAGCCATAATCCGCCGGAGTATAACGGGTTTAAAGTGTATGGACAAGACGGCGGACAAATCCCGCCAGCTGTGGCAGATGCGATTATTCAATACGTCAATGCCGTCGAAAATGAATTGACGGTTGAAGTAGCAAGCGAACAAGAACTTCTTGAAAACGGATTGCTTACCTATATCGGCGAAGAAATCGATGAAGCTTACCTTCAGCAATTAAAAACGATTCAACTAAATCCAGAAATGGTTGCGGAAGTGGCGAAAGATTTAAAAATTGTTTTTTCTCCTTTGCATGGCACAGCCAATAAGTTAGTCCGCGCTGGTTTAAAAGCATTTGGTTTTGAAAACGTGACGGTTGTAAAAGAACAAGAACTTCCAGACCCGAACTTTTCCACTGTTGTTTCACCAAATCCGGAAGAGCATGCCGCGTTTGAATTGGCGATTCAATACGGTGAAAAAATCGATGCCGATATTTTAATGGCGACAGACCCGGATGCGGACCGGCTTGGTGTCGCGGTGAAAAATTTAGATGGTGAATATGTCGTTTTAACAGGTAACCAAATGGGTGCGTTGATGCTGGAATATTTATTATCACAAAAGCAGGCAAAAGGAATCTTGCCGAAAAACGGTGTCGTTGTGAAAACGATCGTGACGTCCGAAATCGGTCGCGCGATTGCCAAGCATTATGGTTTGCCGACGATCGATACGTTAACCGGATTTAAATTTATTGGGGAAAAGATTAACGAATTTGAACGAACAAAAGAA